>CBFGLD010000170.1:0-6480 GCA_965649495.1 uncultured Flavihumibacter sp.
GATGCCCAGCACCGGGTATACCTTGCCACAGGCTGTGGCTTTCCCGGGAACAGTACCGGCAGCCACGGGGACAGCACCGGCCAAACCTGTTTCGCCGACTTTGCCCACCGCTACCGAACCACCTCCAGCGCCGGAATACCCTAACTCCCGGGCCGTGATCTGACGGGCGATCACCCGCACATCCCTAACCTCGCCAAGGGTCATGGGTTCTTTATAACTGGAACCATTAAGTGAAAAATCACATTGCTGTATAACGTCCTCGATCATCCCCTCCAGTCCCATATGCCGGCCGTCGTCGGGCGAATAGATCCTCGTGATACCATATTGATGCAGTTCCCGGATCTCTTCGGGCAGGATGGTACCACCACCGCCTCCGAAAATCTTGATATGACCGCAACCATTCTGATCCAGCAGGTCCTTCATGTACTTGAAAAACTCCACATGTCCACCCTGGTAACTGGTGATGGCAATACCCTGCACATCCTCTTCAATGGCGGCTTCCACGATCTCCAGCACCGAGCGGTTATGCCCCAGGTGAATGATCTCCGCACCTTTCGACTGCAGTATCCTGCGCATGATATTAATGGCTGCATCATGCCCGTCAAACAGGGATGCAGCGGTAACGATCCGAACCTTATTAACCGGCGTATAACCCATATTATAAGCAGTTTCAATTAGTTGTGCAAATGTACGTCAGTAGCGCCAATTACGAACGCACGTTAGTATAACCAACTGCCCGCTCCCGGTCGCCTCCCTTGACACTCCAAAAAAATCATGTACTTTAAGTGCTTATAATTCCACCACATGGCACTGGCCTTTTTTGAAGCACTCCATGAAAAAAACCTGCTATCAGCCGAATCCATAGCAAAGATCCGCAGTTTCTACCGCCACCCCCGGACCTCGCTGCGCCTCGAAATCCAGTGGCTCCTTTACATAGGCGTGGCGCTGGTGAGCAGCGGCGCGGCCATGCTGATTTATAAATACATCGACCAGCTGGGCCACCTGGCCATCATCCTGACGCTGTCACTGGCAACGGCCGCCTGTTACGGCTGGTGCCTGAAGGTCCGGCTCCACCGTCCGCAGGCTGGGGAGCAGGAAAGTTCCCCCCTGCCCGATTACATCCTGCTGCTGGGAGCCCTCTTGCTGCTGACCCTGGTTGGATACCTGCAGGCGGAGTTCCGGTTGTTTGGCAACCGGTGGGGACTGGCCACCTTCCTACCCATGGTATTGCTTTTTACAACGGCTTATTATTTTGATCATCGCGGGGTGCTGGCACTGGCCGTCACTAACCTGGCAACCTGGCTGGGCATCACCATTAACCAATCGAGCCTGTATGGATTGCGGGAGCTGGACAGCACACGAACCATTGTAACGGCCGTAATGCTGGGTGTGTTATTAATATTATTATCGATTGTGGTAAAACAAAAAAACTTCCGGCCGCATTTTGAAGGCACTTACCACCAGTTCGGAACCCATTTCTTTTTCATTGGAACCATCGCGGCCATCATCGATTTCGAAAAGATCTGGCCTCTGTGGCTGGCGCTGCTGCTGGCAGGGGCCTGGTACCATTACCTGAAGGCATTGAAAGAAAACTCCTTTTATTACATGGTGGTGACCGTGTTGTATACGTATGTGGCTGCCAGTTATGTGGTGATGAGCAAATTGATCGGTAAGATCGGGTATTCGCAGATGGTGACCTACCTCATACTCTTTTATTTCATAGGCAGCGGCATTGGTGTGGCAACGCTGTTGGTATCGCTGAACAAAAAAATCCGGGCAAATGATCGCTTATCCCATAGCTGAACTGGAACTACTGGAAAAACGCGAACTGGTGGATGAAGCCGCCGGCCAGGGACTGATCTCAGAGAAGGAGCAGATCCTGTTGCGTACACAGTTTCCCCTGCAGTTGTATATGCCGCAGATTTTTGTCCGCATTGGCCTGGGTGTACTGGCCTCAGTGGTATTGCAGGCATTTACCGCATTATTCATGCAAATCCTGGGCTACCAGAACGATGCCATCATAGCATTGCTTACAGGCTTTTTGAGCCTGGTTGCACTGGAGTGGTTCATCCGTCAAAAAAACCACTACCGGTCCGGGATAGACGATGTGTTATTGCAAGGCGCAACGGGCGCATTCCTTTTATTTATCGCCAACCGGCTGGATCTGGATCATACCGGGCAGCAGGTATTGATGGCAGCCCTGGCAATGGCGGTATATACGCTGGCCTGGATCCGGTACCTGGACCGGTTGGCACTGCTGCTATCCCTGGCAGCATGGGCAGCCCTGGTGGTCACGATGGTAATGTACGTGGTTAGCAATCCACTCCCGGAATGGTACAGTTGGGTGCTGGCACCCATAATGGCTACCAGTATGTGGGTGAGCTGGCGGATGGCCGGGTTTCCCGGGATGCGGTGGCACCGCGCTTGCCTGCAGTTATTTTCGATCATGGCCGGGGTGTTGTGTTATCTTTCATTGCATGTATACGTAATCGATAACCTGTTGCAACTATTGCCGGCAGGAGCTGTTGAGCAGGCATCGTCCGGGGGTGGGATTCCTTTTGACGGGGGTGGTGAGGGGCAACCGGGTATGGCGGCAACCGCAGCCAGCCTGAACAACTTACCTCTGGCGAGCCGGTTGCTGTATTGGGGTTGGACCGTCGGGGTACCGCCCCTGATGATCTGGCTGGCGCTCCGCCGGCGAAACCGGATGCAACTGAGGATCTGGATCCTTTTGTTTCTAAGCATATTTTATTTCCAGCACTATTATTATCCGGTTTTGCCGGGGGAAATCACCACCCTGTTGTATGGGGTGCTCCTGCTGGCGATCTGCTGGTGGCTGGTTACTTACCTGAAAAAACAGCAAGGCTCTTTCAGTTTCCGGAAGGGTGGCGACGAGGGCGACCTCCTGCAATCAGCCCCCTGGCTGGTGGTAGCAGGATTTGCTGGAACGGGGGGGGAAGCACCGCGGCAGTCGGGTACCCAATTCGGCGGGGGAAATTTTGGTGGAGGAGGTGCTGGTGCTGAATATTAAAAAAATCATTAACTTTCCCCCTTGTGAAAAAACTAGCTGCCATATTGGTAATGGGCATCCTGCTCTTTAACCTGCTGGGTTACCGTGCGGTTTTTTCGTGGTTGGACACGCAATCCAGCCAGCAGCTGGATGCACAACTGGACAGTGATCGTTACGAAACTGCTTCCCTCATCACTATTAAGGTACCGGTAGATGAGTTGCCCTATTATACCAACTCACCCATTTTTGAGCGGGTAAAGGGGGAAGTTACCATAGGAGGAATGAAATACCAGTATGTGGAACGCCGGATTTATAACGACTCATTGGAAATGCGTTGCATTCCCAATGCACACAGCCAGCAACTGACCAATGCAAGGGATGCGTTCTTCCAGCTGGTCAATGACCTGCAGCATACCAGTTCTTCCGGAAAGAATTCCGGAAAGCAGGCTGTTTCCCTTAAAATAATGATCACCGAATACCTCGAAGAAAGCACCCTGGCCACTTTTGAGCCCTCCTTTCGCGAGGTTCGTCGCCCTTACAGCGGCTATCGGTTCTACCTTCCCTCCAACGCTACCTTTCCGCAGGAGCAACCACCGGATGCCTGACTGGTTTTCGTAAAAGTTATTGAAAGCAAGTGTTCTCAACCCGGGTATGTTCAGCATTCCTGAGGTGTCTGACACGTGTTCGGAGGATGTCCGGACATGTGTTCGAGCGTTGTTCGAACATCCTCCGAACACGTGTCAGACACCGAAAAATACGGCATACCCGGTTGAGCGGCACTTGAATAAGCAAAACCAACCAATCAACTGCAACATGATTCAACGTTATACCAGGCTGGCGGCTCTTCTGTTATTACTCGCGGCCGCCGGAACCACCAGGGCGCAAACAGCGTTCGACGGCTTCACCATGACAAAGGGAGAACTTTGCCTGGTGGCCGATTACGGCCAATCCAAATGGACCGAATACTGGGAAGGAAAAAGGTTGAGGGAGAACCTCAACGTGGGTGAATTCACCTCCAAAATTTTTATGCCTATGCTGGGCTATGGCATTACTGACCGCATCGCGGTTTTTGCCACTGTACCATATATTGACAACTCCTCCGATGCCGGTTATATGGCCAACCTGAAAGGCTGGCAGGACCTGGCGATGGAAGCAAAGGTTCAGCTTACCAAAAACCGGCTGGGTAAGGGAACACTGAGCAGCTTCGCTACAATAGGGTTCTCCGTCCCCATTACCGATTATATCCCCGACTTCCTGCCCTATTCCATCGGGCTGGGGTCAAAGACTGCACAGGTAAGAGGTATAGGTCACTACAAAATGGATAAGGGCTGGTTTGGTACCATCCAGACGGGATATATCCTGCGCGGTAAAATTGAAGTGGACCGGGAAACCTACTATACGGATGACCAATATTACACAAAAGAAATGGCGATTCCCGATATGTGGGATGGCAGTATTCGTGCCGGATTTGATAATCAACGGGTACGGGTAAGCGCGCAATACAACTGGATGCTCAGCACCAGCGGTAGTGATATCCGCCGCAATGACATGCCCTATCCAGGCAACCGCATGAACCGCCAGAGCGTGCAGCTTAACGGGCTGTATTGGGTGCCCTGGGTAAAGGGACTTGCCATTCATGCCCTGGCCGACCAAACCGTTGCCGGTCGCAACATGGGTAAGGCCTTGATGTGGATGGGCGGACTGCAGTATGTTTTTAAACCTTTCCAAAAAAAGCAAGATGACAAAGACAAAAACTAAATATATAATACTGGCAGGCATTCTCGTTACAGGAATGATTGCCGGCTGCTCCAAGGAAGTGGAGCAGCGCTCGCTTCCCGCATTTGAACCGGAAACCATTGAAAACAATGGGGGCAACTGGAAGACCATTGTAATCGGAGATCCTTCGGGAATCGAAATTGCAGCGCCTGCCGAAGCTGGCAGTGCTGAGTACCAGGCAGAGTTAGCGCACATTGCAGACCTGCAATCAAATATCTCCAATGAAGAAAAAGAAGCCATCAATAAATGGAAAAACAGTGGAGTCATTCGCTGGAATGAGATAGCAAGAAAATTGGTAGCGATATACAATATCCCGCCGGAAGCTAATGAAGAAGATAAATATCCTGCCCCCGATGTCAATAACCCTGGCGTCTACCCGAAGTTCCCGTTTGCCAATCCACCTTATGCCTCCAGAGCATACGCCTACCTGTCGGTTGCGCTCTACGACGCACTGGTGACCACCTGGAAATACAAGTTCCAGCACCAACGCTTATCTCCTGCCGCACAGGGTGGGGCGGTGAAAGCATTGGAACCTATACAGGAATCCCTGCCTTCCTATCCTTCCGAAGACGCGGTGGTGGCACAGGTGAGTTACCGGATGTTGCGGGTGATGTTCCCCAATGACAGCATGATGTTGGCTGCTGAACGGGATCAGCAAAAATTGGCCAAACAGGTATCCGGGCTGGCCAGTCCTTCGGATATAGCTGCAGGTGAACAAATAGCCAACCAGGTAGTGGAAAAAGTGCTGGCTCGTTATCGTACCGATGGCATGGGTCAATCGGGAGGTAACCCGGAGGTATGGGCGCAATTGGAACAGGCTGCAGTAGAACGTGGACTTACCATGCCCTGGAAAAGCATGGAACTTCCCGCACGCCCGGGAATGCTTCCGCTTTTCGGAAATGTCAGGCAGTTCCTGATCACAACAGCCCAGCGCGATTCGTTAAGGCCACCTGCCCCACCGGCCATTGGTTCTGCCGAATTCAAAGAGGCCCTTGCAGAAGTCAAACGCTTTTCTGAAATCCGCTCGGGTGAAGTGTGGCGTATAGCGCAGCTTTGGGGCGACGGCGCCGGCACCTATACCCCTCCGGGGCACTGGAACGAGATCGCCTGCAGGTCCATTGTGCGTGAAAAATTTTCCGAATTACGAACAGCCCGTACGCTGGCTTTAATGAATATGGCCATTTTTGATGCCGGGATCAGCTGCTGGGATGCAAAAACCTATTATTGGTATCCGCGCCCCTCGCAGGTAGACCCATCCATCAAAACCATTGGCCTTCCCAATTTCCCATCCTATACTTCCGGGCATAGTACATTTTCCGCTGCTGCGGCTACGGTTCTGGGTTATATCTTTCCTGAAGAAAGTTCGTCCTTCGAAGCCATGGCCCTGGAAGCTGCCGAATCACGGATATACGGCGGCATCCACTATCGCTTTGATTCGGAAGCTGGACTTGAATGCGGTAATGCTTTAGGAAGTTTTGCTGTGAAGCTGGGACAACAAGATGGCTCAGGCCAATAAGAACAATCGCATAAACATAACCGATATAACAAATGAAATCCGTGATTCAATTCGAGATCATTTCCAGGATCCATAACGTTAGGAAATCCTTTATGAATTCCGTTACCAACATCCTGAGAAGTGCCCGGGTGATATTGCCGGGTGCGCCTTTGAAGCCTGCACTGGCAGTGATGATAGT
>CBFGLD010000171.1:0-6428 GCA_965649495.1 uncultured Flavihumibacter sp.
GGCCTTCCCGTCGATCTTGCTGAAGATACCACCCAGGTAGGTCTGCAACAACCCGATATGGGTGTTCTCTAAACGCGTATTGATATCAATGGCTTCTGAAAGCGTATCGCGTGTGTTCACCACACCTGCCAGGTCGAAATTGTAATTATCATTGCGCGACAGCGTATTAAAGGTGACCCTTCCCGTTAGTTGAGAATAGGTGGCACCCAACTCCAATTTGCCTATGGAATCGTTGTCCAGCCGGAAACCTTCTGCCGTAGCCACCGCGTCTACCTGCATTTTACCGAACGGCTCAATCACTTCCACGGTTCCGGTAAGCTCACCTTCCAGCCGGTTGCTCTTTACGAAGAAGGGTGCGAAATCCCCGATCTGGATCTTTTTCAGGTCCACCTTCAGGTCATTGCCCCTGCCGATGGAAGAGGGCGCCGAACTGACCACGATCTCCTGGTCGCCGCTGTAGATCCTGACACCATCGGATGTCACCAGGTCTTTACTTAAAATGATCTCGCCACCCTGGTCAATGGTCCACTCCTTATTGTTGATGTCAAAAAAGGAGGGATGGAACAATACCCGGAAACCGTTCCGCAGGGTCTGCACTTCTCCCGAGATGTCTGCCCGGTTCAAAGTCTGGCTGGCACTGGTCTTGATATTGACCCGGCTGAGGTCGTTGCTGGCTGTAACACTTACCTCCGAGCCGGGGAAATGCAGGCTGTCATTCACGAAAATATCGCCTATGGATGACCGTACGGACAGGGAATCGTAGTTGCCGCGACCTTGCAATTTCACCTCATAAAAACCAAGTTTATTGTAACCAAACTGGGGTACCTCGGCATCCACATCAAAAATGTTCTCCCGGGTATTCAGCCTTCCGTTGATGGTGGCATAATTAAACCCTGACAGCCGCTTGTCTAAGAGGTCCAGGTATTCATTTACTTTTCGGGTCGTGATGAAAAAGCTGAAATTATTGTCCACCTTCTTTTTGGAGGCGGCAATATAGCTGGGATAATAGCGGTTCAGAAAGGTCTGGAAGGCATCCGGCAAAGAACTGATATTGAACTGCCCCGTCAGGATGCCTTCAAATTCGTTGCTCCTGACCGTTATGGTCTTGTTGTTGTCAGACAGCCGCGCCGATTCCACGTACAGCGAGTCAAATGCAATGCGCTGCCCGTTCTTGAATATGGATGCGTCGGCAATGCGCGCGGTCCCCAGGAAATTATCAATGGTGCTGCCGGTGAAATTCATGTTGAAGGTACCATTGATATCCACCTCATCCCGGGTGAATCCCAGGTTACGCAGGTTGGCATTATTCACCAGGGCGTTGAAGTCGAAGTTGGGTATCTTGCCCGACAGGTCTACCAGCCCCTTCAGGGTAGCTTCCAGGTGCGGATCGTTCACCACCAGGTTTCCGTTGAACAGGCGCTTCGCAAACTTACCGTCTATGGAGATGTCCGTGTACTGGTAGCCGTTATACTCAATAAAGGGGAGGTTTCCTACCAGGCTGGCATCCAGGCTTCCCATCTTAAATCCTTTACCCTTGATGTCTCCTGCCACCGCAAAATTCCCGATGCGCTTATTGTCTATGAACGCCCCCAGGTTGAAATCGTCCGTGCGGATGGTACCCGAATACTGCGGGATGCCTTTTTCCGGGATCTTCATATTCACATCGGTACGGATGGTGCCCAACGCGGTTTCGATGGTGCCGTAGGTTACAAAATCACGGACAAAGCCCGTGAAACTGCCCTGGAAATTCAGGTACTCCAGCCGGTCCAGTCGCAGGTCCGCCACCTGCCTCAGTTCGGGAATGAGTTTTTGTGCGTCCGCATACGTGGTGCGGAAATCGTTTGCCGTAAAATCGATATAGGTCTTGTTGATGGAAGGCAATCCCCGGAGGCTGAAATCCCCGTTCAGGTAAGTGCTGCTGCCGGCCCTGGCCACCACTCCTTTTCCATTGAGGTCACTCACCGGGCCACGGATCTTACCGGTGAGGGATATTCGCTTTTCCCAATCCGCCAGCTGGGGGGCAAAATAAGCTATGTCATCACTGTGTATCACCGCATCTTTGAATTCTCCTTCCAGTGTTACCTTATCCAGGAATCGACTCATGTCATTAAAGGTCCTGTACCGCATGGCAAAGTAGTTCCGGAGCCGGCTTTTATCCGTACGGATGTCCAGGGTGCGGAACACCATGGCCTCGGGATGCATGCGCATATCCGCCTTTAACTGCTTTACTTCAAATCCGCTTCTTTCTTTGGTGGCTAACAGTACCGACCCGCTGAACGTGTCGTTTACCAGCCGCAGGTTTTCAATCCTGCTGTTGATCTTACCGAACACGAAATGTGCGCCGTCAAAATAATAAAAAGGCTTGCGGCCGTTTTCCACATCATTACGCAACCCGCCGTCTTTTATGGATAATGTATTGACCGTTAGCGACCAGCCACCCGGGTTCCACCGGGGCCGGGCAGGGTCATTGGGAGGGATGCTGTCGTTGCGGGGCAGGCGGCTGGCCGGAGGCCGTTTACCATCGTAATTGTAAATGGAGAAGACCGGTTGGTCCAACTCCAGATGGTCGATATGGATCCTGCGCTGGTTCAGGTCAAATTCACGGGCTTCCAGGTGCAGGGAGGCCAATGCCAGGCCCAGGTTCTCTCCCCGCCAGCCATCCTGCTGCAGTAACCGTATATTCTTCAGGTCCACCGTATTCACGGATAACTCGATGGGCTGCTTTTTTCGTTGCGCCGGCGGTCCGGAAAAATAATCCACCAGGAACTGGTAGTTCCAAACCGAGTCTGTCCGGTAGGTATTGATATAGGTACTTTCCAGCCCTATGTATTTCAACTCGATCTTGTCCTTGAAAAAGAACCAGTCGGTGATATTTACTTTTACCGATCCCGCATACAAGAGGGTGTCCTTGTTCCGGTCGCGAACCAGGGTTCCCCGCAACTCCAGCTTGTCGAAGAACTCCAGGTCAATATAACTCACCTTCACCTCCGTGTTGAGTGCCCGCGATAACCGGTTCGCGGCCTGTTTCACCAATAAATTCTGAACCGGGCTGGTTTGTAGTGAGAAATATAACAACACCACCAGTAACAGCAGTGAAAGCAGGATGTATGCAATTATGGAGAGTACTCGTTTCAGGATCCGGTTATTGTTATGCTTTCACGAAAATAAGTTATGAATGGTGTTTCTGTTGGTTTCCTTTCTTGCTTTAACAGGGTTTTGGTAGGACCGGCAGCTCCCGTAAAAACTTCAGCTGACGGCAGCCCTTACCTTCACCAGCTGCTCCAGTAACCCTTCCAGCAGGTCCAGCCGCAACATGTTGGCGCCGTCGCTCTTGGCCACCGCGGGGTTGGGATGCGTTTCTATGAAGAGGCCGTCGGCACCTGCGGCCAGTGCGGCTTTGGCAATGGTACCGATCAATTGGGGATTGCCCCCGGTGACCCCGCTCACCTGGTTGGGCTGCTGCAGGCTGTGGGTCACGTCCATCACCACCGGCGTGCCGTGCTCCTGCATCCAGGGGATATTGCGGAAATCCACTACCAAATCCTGGTAGCCAAAGGTGGTACCCCTTTCTGTCAGGATGATCTTGTCGTTGCCGGCATTCCGGATCTTCTCCACTGCAAACTTCATGGCCGGTCCACTCAGGAACTGCCCTTTTTTTACGTTGATGACCTTGCCCGTTTCCGCCGCCGCCACCAGCAGGTCGGTCTGCCGGCACAGGAAAGCAGGTATCTGCAGCACATCGGCATATTGGGCTGCCGGCGCCGCTTCATCATGGGCGTGGATATCCGTAATGGTGGGCAACTGGTACCGCTGCCCCGTTTGTTGCAGCAGGCTAAGTCCCAGCTCATCACCTAAACCCGTAAACGAAGCCGCACTGGTCCGGTTGGCTTTACGGTAAGAGGATTTGAAAATATAAGGGATGCCCAGCCGCGCACAGACAGTTTTTACTTTTTCGGCGACCTCGTTTAATAAAGCTTCACTTTCGATAACACAGGGACCCGCTATCAGGAAAAAATTCTTTTCGTCGTAAGACTGACCCCGGAACAGGTCTTTTAAAAATTCTTGCATAGGCAAAGTTATTGAAATTGTTGTGGGAACGTTTGCACAAACTGCACCTTATTTGCCCGTTCCTCCTTAGGTTTGCACCCTCAAAGGATTGCTTATGACCAGGGAAAAAATTTTAGTGATTGGTGCCTGCGGACAGATAGGGGTGGAGCTGACCCTAGCCCTCAGAAAGATTTATGGGAACAACAACGTGCTGGCTTCTGACCTCCGCGAAGAAAATGAACTGCTGCGCGGTACGGGTCCCTACGTTTCCATCGATGCCCTGAACAAGGAAATGCTGCACGTACTGGTGATCCGCCAGAACATCACCCAGGTCTATCTCCTGGCAGCCATACTCTCTGCCACCGGCGAAAAGAACCCCAACCTGGCCTGGCACCTCAACATGCAAAGCCTGCTGAACGTGCTGGACATCGCCCGCGAAGAAAAGCTCCACAAGGTCTACTGGCCCTCGTCCATAGCGGTTTTTGGCCCTACCTCCCCGAAACAAAACTGCCCACAGTACACCATCATCGAACCCACCACCGTTTATGGCATCTCCAAATATGCGGGTGAATTCTGGTGTAATTATTATTTTCAGCGTTACGGGGTAGACGTACGCAGCCTCCGTTACCCTGGCCTTATCAGTTATAAGTCAGCCCCCGGTGGCGGCACCACCGATTATGCCGTCGAGATCTACCACGAAGCGCTGGAAGAAAAACAATACCAGTGCTTTCTTAAAGAAGACACCTTCCTTCCCATGATGTATATGCCCGATGCCATCCGCGCTACCATTGAACTTATGGAAGCGCCTGCTGATAACATCACGGTCCGGACCAGCTACAACCTCTCGGCCATGAGCTTTTCCCCGCGCGACATAGCAGCCTCCATCCAGAAACATATCCCCGAATTCCATATCAGTTACCAGCCCGATTACCGCCAGGCTATCGCCGACAGCTGGCCGCAAAGCATCGACGACTCCATTGCACGGCGCGACTGGAACTGGAACCCCGAATACGACCTCGACAAAATGACCGCTGATATGTTGCAGAACCTCCGCGAAGCCGGACCGGCAGATCACCAGTAAAGCAGGATGTTAAATTTTGGTGCCCCTGCCGCCCACAGGCGAAGAAACTAACCGGTTCTGGCCTAAATTTGCAGGTTATGAAACGTATCCCCGTTCTGTTGCTTTTGCTGGCAGCCGCTTTCGGCGCTTACTCCCAACCGTTAATTGCCGGTCCCTGGAAAGCCGAACTGCTGCGCGCCGATGGTCACCCCATCGTATTCAATTTTACACTTAGCTATGCCGGTACGCAACCGGTCATTCATATCCTTAATGCGGAAGAAAAGCTGGAGGTCCGCCAAATCTCCATTAAGGGCGATTCGGTTTTCATGGATATGCCATTTTTCGAATCTGCTTTTTTCCTGCGGAAACAGTCCGACGGCTCCCTCTCCGGTAAATGGGTCAAAGGCACCAGCTCCGCCAATAACGTAGTGATGCCCTTTATAGCCCGCCCCGGAAAGGAGGCGCGCTTTGTTCCGGGTGCCGCTCCCGTTGCGGACATCTCAGGCAAATGGGAGATGACCATCATCCGCCCTAACGGCACCCCCAGGCCTGCTATCGCCGACCTCGTTCAGGAGGGTAGCCTGCTCACTGGCAGCATCCTAACCCCTTCTGGCGATTACCGCTTCCTGGAGGGTATCGTAAAAGGCGACAGCCTCTTCCTGTCTACCTTTGACGGCAGCCACGCCTATGTGTTTCATGCCCGCATCGTTGGCAAAGACAGCATTGATGGCGGAAGCTTCTATTCCGGACCTACTCACCTCGAAAAATTCTCCGCTATCAGGAACCCCCAGGCGAAACTGCCTGTTGCGGAAACCTCCATATTCGTGAAGCCCGGACAGGAAAAGCTGAACTTCCGCTTCCCCGACCTGCAGGGCAAACTGGTAGGCATAACCGACGAGCGCTTCCGCAACAAAGTGGTGGTGGTGCAACTCATGGGCAGCTGGTGCCCCAACTGCATGGACGAAACGGCCTTCCTCAGCAAATATTACCAAGAGAACAAACACCGCGGCATTGAAATGGTGGCCCTGGCCTACGAATACAGCCTCGATCCGGAACGCACCCGCCGCAGCCTGGGCATGACCGATGTTCGACTTGATCGACCCCAACCACAACGGCCGATCCTCCGCACGACCCTGACCGTAGGTGGCCAACAACGCCTGAGCCTCGATCGGATCACCCAACCGCGTACCCGTCCCATGAGCCTCCACCACGTCCACATCGGACGGACCCAGACCCGCACCCTCCAACGCGGCACGAATCACACGCTCCTGCGCCGGACCATTCGGAGCAGTCAAACCATTCGACGCACCATCCTGATTCA
>CBFGLD010000172.1:0-6372 GCA_965649495.1 uncultured Flavihumibacter sp.
TGGAAAGCACTAGCAGCGGCGTCCCGAACGCCAGTCGCCCACCCTCGCGCACCTGCCCATCGTCGACTGGCTCGGAACAATGCCAGCGCGCGTCGGGAAAGCGCAGCAGGAATTGCTGACGCTGCCTGGCCAGCGTGGGCGAATCGAAGACGTACCGCGATCCGTCCTCGCCCGTGATGACGAACCGGCGGAAGTCGGCTCGAGGTACGGCCGGCGCGCCGGGCGCGTCGAAGAGCGTCTCCTGGCCGGCCACGATGCCGAACATGCAATGAGTGCCCTCTGATCATCACCTGGTATATGAAAGCGAATTCCGTAATAATAGTGACAGGGGCTGCCGGTTTTATCGGCAGCTGCCTGGTCGGTTACCTGAACCTCAAAGGGTATAACAACCTGATACTGGTAGACGATTTCAGCAGGGCCGATAAAGCGCCCAACCTGGAAGGCAAATTATTCCTGGAGAAAGTGCACCGCAACGTTTTTTTTGAATGGCTGGATGAACACAAACCCCGGGTCGATTTCCTGTTTCATATTGGTGCCCGCACAGACACCACCGAATTCAACTATGCAATCCATCAGGAGCTGAATGTAGAGTATTCACAGAAGATCTGGAATTATTGCACCGTGCATAGCATTCCGCTGGTATATGCATCTTCCGCCGCTACTTATGGAAGCGGTGAGTACGGTTACGACGACCAGCACGAGCTGGCCTTCAGCCTGAAGCCGCTGAATCCTTATGGGGTTTCCAAGAATGAGTTTGATAAGTGGGTGCTGCACGAGGAGTGTACCCCGCCCTTTTGGGCCGGCCTGAAGTTTTTCAACGTGTATGGTCCCAATGAGTACCATAAAGGCCGCATGGCCAGCGTGATCTGGCACAGCTTCAACCAGGTCCGGTCCACCGGCAAGGTTCGCCTCTTCCGCTCGCACCGTCCCGATTTTGAAGATGGGAGGCAGCTGCGGGATTTCATCTATGTAAAAGATGTGATCAGAGTATGTATCTGGCTGATGGAAAACAAGCCGGCTTCAGGTATCTACAACCTGGGAACCGGAAAAGCCCGGGCCTTTGAAGACCTGGTGAAGGCTACTTATAAGGGGATGGACCAGGAACCCGTGATCGAATACATCGACATGCCGGAGGATATCCGCGATAAATACCAGTATTTCACAGAAGCCAATATGAAGAAACTGCGGGATGCCGGCTACCAGGATCCCTTTTTTACCCTGGAAGACGGGGTGGAAGATTACGTGAGAAACTACCTGGTGGAAGGGAAATACCTGTAATACCTTATATTTACCATATGATTGCTGCCATCACTCCACCCGGTGTGATGGCATTTTTATATAAATACATAGGTGAAATGAATAAGAAAATTGCCATTATAGGTGGCGGTAACCTGGGCATCTCCATAGCAGAAGGCTTACTGGCCGGCAACTTTACAGCAGCGGGCAACATTACGGTAACCAGAAGGAATATCACTTTGTTGCAGCCCTTGCAGCAGAAAGGGGTAAAAGTGACCAGTGATAACCTGGAAGCGGCGGGGGCGGCAGATGTGATCCTGCTGGCGGTGAAACCTTTCCAGACCCGCGATGTAATCAGGGAGGTCGCTTCTGTGGTGGGAGCGGGGAAGATACTGATCAGTGTGGTAACAGGCGTAACCCTCAGTGAAATGGCGGAAGAACTGACCGGTGATCCCGCCCTGTTCCGGGCTATGCCCAATACGGCAATAGCCATCCGGCAGAGCATGACCTGTATCAGTTACAGCAAGGCCGACCAGCAGCAGGTGGACTGGGTGACCGGGTTGTTCAACCAACTGGGCCGGGTAGCTATTATTGATGAAAAGCTGATGGACGCAGCAACTGTGTTGGGGGCCTGTGGCACCGCCTACGCAATGCGGTATATCCGGGCCAATATCCAGGGTGGCATTGAGATCGGTTTCGATGCCGCCACGGCCAGCCTGATTGCTGCGCAAACCGTCAAAGGGGCGGCGGAGTTGCTGTTGACCCGGGGCTCCCATCCCGAGCAGGAGATCGATAAGGTAACCACCCCCAAAGGCTGTACCATTGCCGGACTTAATGAAATGGAACACCAGGGGTTCAGTTCTTCCCTGATCAAGGGAATTGTAGCCAGTTACGTGAAAATCAGGTAATATTTATAGGTGGAAATTCCGCATAAAAGAGGGGAAAGCAGCGTTATTAATAATAAATTAATGGGTGAATCGTTAACCTAATCGGGTAAAAACAGAAGGTAGGCCTTGCCCGGTAGCAATTATGCGGTAATTTGCGCTGCGCTTGCCTCACAACCATTTGAACCACGTTTATGAAAAAGAACATTAGTTTTTTGATCTTATTGCTCGAAGTTCTCGCAATTGTGGCAATGCATGCTGCAAAAGGAAACAGCGAAGAAGTGAAAGATATATTGCTCAAACGCAATCATACCGGCCTGATCAAGACAACTCCCATTGTATGGGGGCCAACAGGAAAGTAAAAAAATAGCAATAATCACCAAAAGGAAAAGATAGGCATCCGGGATTCCGGGTGCCTATTGTATTTGGGCTAGTACAGACACACAATTTTTCCACAGGGAAATTCTAACATTGGCAGGTTTCCCGAAACCTGTATCTTTGCATGACCTCCCGGATATACATATTCCAATTTTCCGCAAGGTCAGATTACAGACTGGGATAGCGGTTCAACAGACAAAAGAAGATTTCATTTTCTGTCGGCACCACAAGGCCGCCAGGAATCCTCTTTTTTATGGTCCGTCATTGAAGAAAACAACAGAGAAAACTAAGTATATGGCCAAGTACATTTTTGTTACAGGAGGTGTTACCTCATCACTCGGTAAAGGGATTATTGCAGCTTCACTAGGAAAGTTGTTACAGGCTAGGGGCCTGAAGGTTACCATCCAGAAATTTGATCCCTATATCAATGTGGACCCGGGTACCCTCAACCCATATGAACACGGCGAGTGTTATGTAACAGAAGATGGTGCGGAAACAGACCTGGATTTGGGCCATTACGAACGCTTCCTGAGCATTTTCACATCGCAGGCCAATAATGTGACCACAGGGCGTATATACCAGACCGTCATAAACAAGGAGCGGGAAGGTGCTTACCTGGGCAAGACCGTCCAGGTGGTACCTCATATCACCGATGAAATCAAAAGGAGGATGCTGTTACTGGGGCAGGATGGGTTTGATATCGTGATCACGGAGATCGGTGGAACGGTGGGTGATATCGAAAGCCTGCCTTTTATAGAGGCTGTACGCCAGTTGCAGTGGGAACTTCCCGAGGAGGATTGCGTGGTGGTACACCTGACGTTGATACCATACCTGCGCGCGGCAAAGGAACTTAAGACCAAGCCCACCCAGCACAGCGTACGCATGCTCAGCCAGGAAGGCGTGCATCCGGATGTCATAGTATGCAGGACCGAGGAACCCTTATCCCCTGAGATCCGCAAAAAGATCGCCTTGTTTTGTAATGTGAAAAAAGAAGCTGTGATCGAGGCTGCTGATGCTCCCACCATTTACGAAGTGCCGCTGGCCATGATGCGGGAAAAACTGGACCTGATCTGCCTGAAGAAAATGAATATCACCCAGTATTCGGAACCGGAGCTGGGCAAATGGAAGGAGTTCCTGGATAAGTTGAAATATCCCAAAAGCAAAGTAACCATAGGCCTGATCGGAAAATATATAGAACTGCAGGATGCTTATAAATCCATCCTGGAAGCGTTTGTGCATGCAGGTGCCATGAATGAGTGCAAGGTAAATGTGGTGAACGTGCACAGTGAGTTCATTACGAATGAGAATGTGGAAGAGAAACTGGGTCACCTCGACGGACTCCTGGTGGCACCGGGCTTTGGTCACCGCGGGATAGAAGGCAAGATCATTGCGGTAAAGTATGCCCGGGAAACCAAACTTCCGTTTTTCGGGATCTGCCTGGGAATGCAGATGAGCGTGATCGAGTTTGCCCGTAATGTGATCGGGTGGAGTGATGCACACAGTACGGAAATGGATCCTAACACCAGCCATGCGGTGATCGACCTCATGGAAGACCAGAAAGCGGTAACGACCAAAGGCGGAACCATGCGCCTGGGCGCATACCCCTGTGAAATCAAGGAAGGAACCCTGGCACATACCATCTATGGCAATACACTCATCTCTGAAAGGCACCGTCACCGCTGGGAGTTCAACAATAACTATATGGCTGCCTTTGAACAGGCTGGCATGGTAGCCAGCGGTAAAAACCCGGAGAGCGGGCTGGTAGAGATCGTGGAACTGCCCGGGCATCCGTTTTTCCTTGGAGTTCAGTACCATCCCGAATTAAAAAGTACGGTGGAGAATCCTCAACCGGTATTTGTACACTTTATAAAAGCAGCAAAAGAAAATGCCGAAAGGAAAGAAGGAGTGCGAAATCCATTGCTTCAGAGCGAAATGATATAGGAACCTTATCTTTGCACGTCTTAAAAACATAGTTGCATGCAAAGCATGGATAGAAATACGGTTATTGGTTTTGTGCTGATGGGTGTTCTCCTTTTTGTTTACCTCTTCATCTCTTCCAAAAACAGCCAGGAATTACAGGTTAAGAAACAACAATACGAAGATTCCGTTTCACGGGTGGATGCTGCAAAGAAAATGGAGGAAAAGATCGCTGCTGACAGTACCGTCAGCACGGTAACCATTGACAGTACGGCAACGGGCTGGGCAAGGGCGGCATCCGGTCCGGAATCCTTCCAGGATATTGAAACCGACCTTCTTTCGGTTCGCTTCACCAATAAGGGAGCACAGCCGGTGCAGGTAAAACTGAAGCAGTACAAGCGGGCAGACAGTAGCCAGGTTACCCTGATTCATGACGGCAGCGATAAGATCAGTTACGCAGTCAATACCGGCAGCAACCAGAGCGCGCAGGCAGGCGATCTTTATTTTCAATATAAGGGAACCGCTAAGGAAGCATCCGGTGATCAGGTGATCACCTATGAGGTTGCCGGCAACAACGGCGAAACTATCGTACATCAATATACGCTTAAGCAGGGTTCTTACCTCGTTGATTTTACCATTAAGCTCAATGGCACAGGGTCATTGCTCTCGCAGCAGCAACTTAACCTGCAATGGAATGTGGATGCCCGTCAGCAGGAAAAGGACGTGAAGTATGAAAGGCAACAATCACAATTGGTGATCGTGGAAGATGGCGCATACGATTATTTTAACCTGTTTTCTTCTGACCAGGAAAAGTTTGAAAAACCCGTTCACTGGGCCAGTATCAAACAGCAGTTTTTCAATACCACCCTTATCGCCAAAGATAAGTTTGATGCAGCGCAGGTGGATTGGACCAGTCCCGGGGATGATACCAGCAACCTGATCGTTGCTGCCAGGGCCAGTTTCCAGAAAAAATTGAATGCAGGTAATAGTGCAGAGGTTCCCCTGCAGTTTTATTTCGGTCCCAATGATTACAAGATATTACGGAATTCAGGGGTGGCAGAGATGGATAAGATCGTGAACCTGGGACAGGGATTTTATGCTTTTGTTCGGCCCATCAACCAATATGTGGTGATGCCGGTTTTCGATTTTATCAAAAAGTTCATTGGCAGCTTTGGAATCGTGATTGCTTTGCTGACCATTTTTATCCGCCTGGTCACCTCTCCGCTGGTATATTCCAGTTACCTCAGTGGTGCCAAGATGAAAGCACTACGCCCGGAAATTGACGCGCTGAAAGCTAAGCACGGCGATGACCAGCAGACCTTCGGGATGGAGCAGATGAAGTTGTTCCGGGAAGCCGGTGTGAATCCACTGGGAGGTTGTATTCCGGCCCTCTTGCAGATCCCCATCTTTTTTGCCCTGTATAGTTTTTTCAACTCGGCCGTTTCCTTGCGCGGGGAAAAGTTCCTGTGGGCTACCGACCTCAGCTCTTATGATGTGATCGCCAAATTACCTTTTACAATTCCCCTTGGTTTTGGAGACCATATCAGCTTGTTTACCCTGCTGGCGGTTATTACCAGCTTCCTGATATCCATTTACAATATGAATATGACACCGGACCAGAATAATCCCATGTTGAAATACATGCCTTATTTCTTCCCGGTGATCCTTTTATTCTTTTTCAACCGCCTCCCTTCGGCGCTCACCTGGTATTATACGGTTTCCAACCTGATCACCCTGGCGCTGCAGTTTGTGATTCAGAATTACATCATCGATCACGACAAGATTGTGGCGCAGCTGGCCGCCAACCGGCTGAAACCCAAATCGAAATCCAAATGGCAGGAGAAAATGGAGGAAATGCAGGCAACACAAAAGCGGGTCCAGGAAATGCAGAAAAAAGGAAAATAGCAGATATTAGCCGGTCTTTCCTATTTTAGACAACCCGGAGAGGGTAAAAATC
>CBFGLD010000173.1:0-6350 GCA_965649495.1 uncultured Flavihumibacter sp.
GGGAGCTCATGCGGCCTACCTGGAGGCGGTGAAGCTGGCCTATGAGCGCTATGCGGCCGCGGGGATGCTGGAGCAGAAAAAAGAGCTGGTTTTGCGGCGGGGCAACTACATAGTTGCTGCGGTTATGGATGAGGGTGAGGGTGGTGAAAGCTGGCGCGAAGCGGGTCCGCTCATCGACCTGTTTGACCCGGGGCTGCCGGTACTGGAGGAGAAGGAACTGCGTGCGGGCGGGCAGGCTTTTTTATACGACCTGAAAGGGCAGGAGCGTTCCCGGCCAGCGGTGCTGGCGGCGGCAGCCCGGGTGTATGAAGAAAGTTATGATGGGGGGGTGTACCGTTTCTCGGCCAAATCCCCAACGGGCACCATCAATGCGATGCGGCTCCGGCTGCCGGCCAGGCCGGTTTCCGTGACGCTGGCACATTCGGGAGAGGCTCTGCCGCTGATAACGGAAGAGTGGCATGAGGGCAGCAATACCCTGCTGCTGCGATTCAGGAATTACAGTGATGGGGTAGGGGTTACCATTCATTTAAAACCATAAATCGTGCAAAAGAAAAAGATAACAGGCGGTGTAGTTGCGCTGTTGCTGGCAGCAGCGGTAACGCAAGGCCAGGAAAGGTCGCTGGCAGATTACGTGAATACGCTGCAGGGCACCAATTCCAGTTTTGACCTGACGAGGGGCAATACCTATCCCACTACGGCATTGCCTTTTGGCATGCATCCCTGGACCCCGCAGACGGGCAATAACGGAGACGGGTGGAAGTACCAGTATATGAAGTATTCGATCCGCGGGTTCCAGCAGGCGCACCAGTGCAGTTCCTGGAGTAACGATTACGCGGTGTATTCGCTGATGCCGGTGATGGATGCGCTGGTGGTGGATGAGGAGCAGCGGGCGACGGCCTTCCGGCACGACAAGGAAACGGGCAAGCCACATTATTACCGGGTGCAGTTTGAGAACGGCATACAGACAGAGATCTCACCTACGGAGCGGGGCGCGCATTTGCGGTTTACGTGGCCGGAGGGGCACAAGGGTTTTTTGGTGCTGGACGGTTACACCGGTCTGAGCGCGGTGCGTATTGATTCTGTTAACAGGAGGATCACGGGATTTGTCAATAACGGCAGGGGTTTCCAGGAGGGGTGGCGCAGTTATTTCGTGTTGCAGTTCGACCAGCCTTTCCGCAGTGTGGGAACCTGGGATAACCGTAGCCGTAAGGTCCATCCCGGCAACCTGCAGGACGAGGGGAAGGGCCGGGGTGCTTATGTGGAGTTTGAGCCGGGGGCAAAGGTGCAGGTGAAAGCCGCCTCTTCGTATATCAGTGCGGAGCAGGCGCAGTTGAACCTGGACCGGGAACTGGGAGGGGATATGCGCCTGGAGCAGACCAGGGCACGGGCGGAGCAGGTGTGGAACCGGCAACTGGGCAGGATATTGGTGGAAGGCGACAGTGAGGCCGATAAAGAAACCTTTTATTCCTGTTTCTTCCGCGCCAGCCTGTTCAGCAGGATGTTCTACGAGATCGATGCCGCGGGCAATGCCTATTATTTCAGTCCCTACGACGGTAAGGTACACAAAGGATATATGTTCACGGATACGGGCTTCTGGGATACGTTCCGGTCGCAGTTCCCGCTCAATGCGCTGCTCTATCCCACCATGCACGGCAGGTACATGCAGGCCTTGCTGGCGGCGCAGGAGCAGTGCGGCTGGCTGCCCAGCTGGTCATTTCCCAATGAGCAGGGCAGCATGATCGGCAACCATGCCATTTCGCTGCTGGCAGACGCCTGGGTGAAGGGCATCCGCAGTTTCGACCCGCGGCAGGCCCTGAAAGCTTACGAGCATGAGGCCAACCATAAAGGTCCATGGGGCCCGGCCAATGGCAGGCACGGGGTGGAGGACTATAACAGTAAGGGATATGTGTCGTATCCCCGGTTTGGCGAGGCCAGTTCCAAGACGCTGGAGTATGCCTACGACGATTTCTGCGCCTATGCGTTAGCGAAAGCATCTGGCAACGATACGCTGGCAGGGGATTACGGAAAAAACATGTACAACTACCGCAACGTGTACGATCCCTCCACGGGATTTATGCGCGGCCGGAAGGGTGATGGCAGCTGGGTAGACAATTTCGACCCGGTGGAATGGGGAGGACCCTTTACGGAGGGCAATGCCTGGCATTGGAACTGGTCGGTATTTCACGATGTGAAAGGATTGATCGGGCTGATGGGCGGGCAGCAGGCCTTTGTAAAAAAGATGGATTCGGTATTCACGATGCCGGCTACGGTGAAAGTGGGCACTTATAACCGGTTCATCCACGAGATGGCGGAGATGGTGATGGCCGATATGGGGCAGTATGCGCACGGCAACCAGCTGATACAGCACATGCCTTATCTCTACCTGTATGCGGGGCAGCCGTGGAAGACGCAATACCGGGTGCGGGATATTATGAAGCGGCTGTATAATGCCACGGAGAACGGTTACCCTGGAGATGAGGACCAGGGGCAGACCTCGAGCTGGTACGTGTTGAGTGCCATGGGGTTGTACAGTGTATGTCCGGGCACAGACGAGTACGTGATCGGGAGCCCGGTATTCCGCAAGGTGACCATTACGATGGAGGACGGCAAGCAGTTCGTGATAGAAGCGAAGAACAATACGGAGGGCCGCCCCTATATCAACCGCGCGACCTTAAACGGTAAGGCCTATACGAAGCATTACCTCCGGCATGCCGATCTGGCGGGAGGTGGCCGGCTGGAGCTGAATATGTCGGTCCGGCCCAATACCAACCGGGGGGTGGAAGAACAAGACAAACCCTTTTCAGTAAGCGGCAGGTGATGCCATAAAATTAAAAAAATATGAACCGGAAGACATTCATACGAAATACAGGAGTAGCGGGATTAGGAGTAGCGGGAGCGGCGCTGGCAGGAGGGGGAGGTACCCTTGGCATAGCAACTTCTTTTGCAGGCGGCCGGCAGGAATATCCCGAGGTGCGGGTAGCGGCGGGCGAGCGGAATTTCAGCAGTGACGTTATTGAGAAAGCCATCCGTGAGTTTAGCAGGAAAGTGAAAGACCCCGAGCTGGTATGGCTCTTCAACAACTGTTTCCCCAATACACTGGATACCACGGTGTTTTACCAGGAGAAGAACGGGAGGCCGGAAACCTATGTGATCACGGGAGATATCGATGCCATGTGGCTGCGCGACAGTTCGGCCCAGGTTTTTCCGTACCTGCCCTTTTTGAAGCAGGACCCGGCATTACACCGGTTGATCATGGGTGTTATACACCAGCAGTCGTACTACATCAACAAGGATCCTTATGCCAACGCGTTTTACGACGATGCGGGCAGGGAGGGGCACTGGAAGAAAGACCTTACTGATATGAAGCCGGGTATCCATGAAAGGAAATGGGAGATCGATTCCTTGTGTTACCCGGTGCGGCTGGCCTGGCATTTCTGGAAGCAAACGGGTGACCAGCGGCCTTTTGACGGGCAATGGAAGCGGTCGATAGAGCTGACACTGCGAACGTTCCGGGAGCAGCAGCGGAAAGAAAGCCCGGGGCCTTATACGTTCCAGCGGGAGACGGCCTGGGCTACGGACGGCGTACCGATGGCGGGGTATGGCTACCCGGTGAAACCGGTGGGACTGATCTGTTCGATATTCAGTCCCAGTGATGATGCAACTGTATTTCCTTACCTGGTTCCGGCCAATTATTTTGCGGTAACCAGCCTGCGGCAGGCGGCGGAGATGGTCAGTAAGATCCACCAGGACAATGCGCTGGCGCTGGAGCTGGAAGGGCTGGCGCGGGAAGTGGAGCTGGCCTTGCAGCGGTATGCGAAAGCCAGTCACCCCGCTTACGGCGAGGTATATGCGTACGAGGTAAATGGCTTTGGCAGTTACCTCCTGATGGACGATGCCAATGTGCCCAGCCTGCTGGCCATGCCCTACCTGGGTTCGGTAGCAGCTACGGATCCTGTTTACCAAAACACCCGGAATTATGTATGGGGTCCGGAGAATCCTTTTTTCTACCGGGGCAGTGCAGCCGAAGGTATTGGCGGTCCGCATATCGGGAAGGACATGGTATGGCCCATGAGCATCATCCTGAAAGGGCTGACGGCAACGGATCCGAAAGAGATCGCAGCTTGTATACAGGTGTTGAAGCGCACGCATGGCGGCACGGGGTTCATGCATGAGTCCTTCCACAAGGACGACCCGCGGAAATTTACCCGTAAGTGGTTTGCCTGGGCCAATACGCTGTTTGGGGAGCTGCTTTGGAAAACGTTTACTACTAACCCCGGATTACTGGCATGAGAAACAACATTTATACATACGCGGTAATGGTGATGGTAGCCACCAGTCAACTTGTGGTATTACCCTTACAGGCGCAGGTGCCGGCTCCGGACCTGCCCGCTACCCGATCTGCATCCGATCAACAGGTATCCGTCATTACAGCGTTGGAGAAGCTGTTGGAAATCGGCAGGTTACCCCTTTACGAGGAAAGCAGCGGGGTGCGGCAGGTCTCTTCGTTTGACCGTGAGGGAGGTAACAATGATGGGTTTGAAGGGAGGTGGTCTTACCTGCGAAAGAATGCGGATGGCAGTCTAGTGATCTTTGAAGCGGAAGGAGGGGGAGTGATCGAGCGGATATGGACACCAACGCCCACAGATGATACCCTGGATTTTTATTTTGACGGGGCGCAGCAACCCTCCTGGTCTGTAAAATTCCGGGACCTGTTCACCGGAAAGCAGTATCCATATTTGGGCCCCCTCAGCGGCCAGTCGGTCGGAGGTTTTTATACTTACCTGCCCATTCCTTATGCAAAGGGGTGCCGGATCGTGTTCCGTGGGAAGAAGCTACTCTTTTACCAGGTGCAGTACCGGGAGTATGCTCAGGAAGTGCGCATAGAAACCTTCCGGCCGCAGTTTGGGTACCAGGAGAAGCGGTTGCTGGAGCGGGTGAATGTATTATGGGGCAAGGCAGCGGTAAATCATTCCGATCATTACGGAGGCGGCAGCAAGGTGGTAGAAAAAGAACAGGTCCTGAAACCCGGCAAGTCGGTTGTACTTGCCCGTTTGACAGGAGGAGGCAGGGTGACCGGGATTGAGATCGGGTCTGCACACCTGTTTGAGAATAGCAGGAACGATATTGACCTGCGGATCAGTTGGGATGATGAAAAGCAGCCGGCGGTACAGGTACCTGTGGCTGATTTTTTCGGTTATGCATTTGGCAGCAGGTCGATGCAAAGCCTGGTGGCGGGGGTAAAAGCGAATACTGCATATTGTTATATACCGATGCCTTTTGACCGGGAAGCCACCGTGGAATTGGTGTACCGGGGAGGGAAAGGAGCCAAACCCGTGAAGATCCAATCGCGGGTGTACCATGATCCGGAGCCAAGGGATCCGGGGCGGGAAGGGCGGTTTTACGCCCACTGGAAAAAGGAGCGCCCGCCGTTAGGAGCGCCCTATGTATTCCTGGAAGGTAAGGGGAAAGGGCATTATATCGGAACACTGTTGCAGGGTCAGGCAACAACCTATGAACATTTCACCGAGTTCTTTGAGGGAGATGATTCCACCGTCATCGATGGGGTGAAAGCCCTGCAGGGGACGGGTTCGGAGGATTATTTCAACGGCGGGTGGTATGCGCAGCCGGGGGGATGGGTAGAAAGAAAATCGGCTCCCTTGCACGGCTGCCTGGATTATTCTTTACCATTCAGCAGGACTGGCGGGTACCGGTTTTACCTGTCTGATAAGTTACCTTTCCGGCAGCAATTTTACCACAGCATAGAACACGGTCCGGAGCGCAATAACCGGGAGGTGGAGTACCGCTCCGTTGCCCTCTATTATGCCGCCGGGCCAATTGCGGAATCGCCGGTGCCGGGCAATACCGGATCGGCAGTATTTGTGCCGGACACATTATCGTTTTATACCCGCCTGATGGATCACGTGAAGTATGGGGGGCACTTAAAACTGGTGGATGGCAATGCCGAGCTTGCAAAAGGAAGGTCGGGACAGGTGAGCATTGACGTGAGTGAGTTGTTCCCCGGCCAGTACGAACTGTACCTGCACCGGGTTGATGGGCGGGATGAGCTGCTGGCAGCGGTGGAGATCCGGGATCCCAGGAAGCCGGTGGTTCATTTGTTTCAGGAGGTCAGTGAGCGGCTGGTGGCCAACCGGTTCAGCCTGGTACGGCGACATCCTGAATGATGCTTGTTCCGGGAATGGCATCAGTCTCCTTTTCCTAAAATGATCAGCAGGGAGCCGGCGATCATGACCAGGGAGCCGAAAAGTTTTTTGCCGATATCCTTTTCGTTGAAGAAGCGGTGGCCCAGCAGTACGCTCACGATCACGGACAGTTGAAACAGGGAGAGGGCG
>CBFGLD010000174.1:0-6342 GCA_965649495.1 uncultured Flavihumibacter sp.
TGATCCAGGTGGAGAAAGCAAATATGGCCAGCAGCACCACCAGCGGGGTCAGGAAGGGGCGCAGCCATTCGTTGCTGGCGGCCAGGGCACGCAAAAGGCGCATGCCGATATAAAAGCCCAGGATAACGCCCCACTGGTAGCGGGAGGTGAGGTTGCTCATCCAGAAGCTGTACTTCAGGAAGCCGCGGTAGAGCGGGTTGGTGGCTTTGATGGCTTCCACCATCCCCTGTTGTGCGTGTTCGTTATTAGGATCGTGCTGCAGTGCTTCACGGAAATGCTCACGCGCTTTTTTATGGTCGCCGCTTTCCAGCAGGTTCCACCCGAAGTTCGAGTGCGTATAACTGTTATTAGGGTCTTCACGCAGGGCTCCTTCTATGGTGCGGTGGGCTTCTTCGGTACGGTTCAGTTTCTGAAGGGCGGTGGTGCGGGCATTGAGGGCCAGGATGTTTTCGGCATCCAGCTCCAGGGCGCGGTCGGCCTGCTCCAGGGCTTCCTCGTAGCGTTTGCGCCAGACCTGTATCGTTGCCAGCAGGGCGGGATAATCGGCGTCTTCGGGATCCAGCGCGATGGCTTCTTCCAGGCTTTCCACAGCTTCTTTCATCTTTTCCTGTTTCACCAGCACGCGGGCCCGCAGGTAGAACGGGTGCGGATGATCCGGCGCCAGTGCCATCATGGAATCGATGAGTTCATGGGCTTCTTTAAGCACATTGGTAGCGATCTGTATTTCGGCCAGCAGCCAGAGCACCTGCAGGTTATCGGGCTCAGCAGCCAGCAGCTGGCGCAGCAGGGGTTCGGCATGCTGGTAGCGTTGTTGCTGTACCAGTATCTCGGCGCGGTTCAGGGTTTGTTCGGTCATTATTTGCGGATCTTTAGATAGGTAAGGATATCATCGTAGAGCCCGCTTTCGTTGGAGAAGAGGGCGAAATTTTTCGCGCGGGCAAACCATTCCTGGGTGGTGGCGCGGTGCTTGCGCGCGGCATTCAGCAGGTCCTTCGACTGCAGGGGTTCGGGCAGGCCGGTGGTGAAAGCGGCTTCCAGCTTTTCTTCCACAGCCAGGTCCACCAGTGCTTCCAGGTCGGCCCCGGAGTAGTGCTCCAGCTTTTTAGCCACCCCTTCATAGTCTACCTGTCCCAGTGGTTTCCCGGCCAGTTTCAATTGCAGGATGGAAGCGCGGGCCGCTTCGTCGGGTGGCGGCACAAAGATGATGCGATCAAAGCGGCCGGGCCGGCGGAAGGCGGTATCGAGGTGCCAGGGGGTATTGGTGGCGCCCAGCACCAGGATGCCGTCGTTATTGAAATCGATGCCGTCCAGTTCGGAGAGAAACTGGTTGATGAGGTGCCGCCCGGCGGACTGCTTCATATCTGACCTGCTGGCACCCAGCGCGTCGATCTCGTCAAAGAACAAGACACAGGGTGTGTTGGCGCGGGCCAGTTCAAACATCTCATGCAGGTTGCGCTCGCTGTTACCGATCCACATGTCCAGGATGTCATTCAGTCCCACGCTGATGAACTGCGCGTTGACCTGCCCGGCGGTAGCGCGGGCAATATGGGTCTTCCCGCAACCCGGAGGGCCGTAGAGCAGGATGCCGCCCCCGGTTTTTTTACCATAAGCCTTGTAGAGTTCGGGGTGTTGCAGGGGTTTGATGATCTTGAGGTCGATCTCCTTTTTGACGTTTTCCATGCCGCCCACCTGGCTGAAATTGATGGTGGGTTGCTGGAGGATATCACCCAGCAGGGCGTCCACATCGGTGGTATCGGCGGAGCTAACGGCCAGGCGCAGGGCATTATCCAGCTCTTCGTCTTTCAGTTGCGGGTTGATCTCCAGTGCCCTTTCATAACTGTTACGGGCATCCTGGAATTCGTTTCCGCGCAGCAGGGCACGGGCGTGGAGGAGCAGCAGGTCGATGTTACCGGGGTCACTGGCCAGCAGTTCTTCCAGCAGCACATTACATTTGGCATAAGCCTGCAGGTCGAAGAAGGTCCTGGCCAATCCCACGCGGGGGGCAGCATCGCTGGTCAGCCGTAGCAGTTCCGTGAATTCGGTCTCCGCTTCCTGCAGCCGGCCAGCCTGCAGCAGCACCTGGGCCAGGTGCAGTTTAAGGGGAATATTGTCGGGTGATACCTGCAGGGCCAGCCGCAGGCTGTTGATCATGTCATTGTTCATAGGAGATCCTGAAGTTAGAGCGACAAGATAATACCTAAAAGTTAACATTACAACCAGCAGCGCATCAAAAGATCCGTCTGCGCATCGTCCCCCAAATGGAAGACATGTTTATCGAAGGCTTCAAATCCATTCTTGCGGTAAAAGGCGATGGCACGATGGTTTTCTTCCCATACTCCCAGCCATACATAAGCGAAACCACGCCGGCGCGCCATCTCCATGGCCAGGTTGAAAAGCACCTGTCCCACTTTTAACCCATGGAACTCTTTCAGTACATAGATGCGTTCAATCTCCAGTCCCCCCGCCTCCTTGAGTTCTGTCTGCGCAACGCCGGTATTGATCTTGAGGTAACCGATCACACGTTGGTCCAGCAAGGCGAAATAAAATTCTGACCCGGGGTTATTCAGTTCTTCCGCGAGTTTCTCTTCCGAAAAACTTTCCTGCAGGTAACGCTGCATATTGGCTTCGGTATTAACAGCGGCAAAGGTTTCCATAAAGGTGGCTTTGCTGATGGCTTGCAGCGGCTGCAGGTCGGTGCCGGTAAGTTTCCTGGTAGTGATGTCCATAATTGTATTGGAGGGTCTGTATCAAAGGTAGGTTTCTAAGCGGCATTCCGTTATTTTTACCCCGGCAAGGCCCGCAAGGATTATGTACGAATTATACTTCAAAAAATTCAAGGAATCGGTTCCCCTCCGCCCGGAGGAGGAAGCGCTGCTGCGCAGTTACCTGACTCCTAAAAAGATACGGAAGAAGCAGTACCTCTTACAGGAAGGCGATATCTGTAAGTATATTGCTTTTGTGGAAAAGGGCGCCTTGCGGTCCTATACCATCAGTGAAAAAGGGTCGGAGCACATCATCCAGTTTGCGCTGGAGGGATGGGTGATCTCGGACCTGTACAGTTTTTTGACGGGCGAGCCGGCTACCTATCACATCGATGCGCTGGAAGATTCTGAGCTGGTACTGATCAGCAAAACCGCGCACGAAGAGTTGTTACAACGTTTACCCCCATACGAAACTTATATGCGCAAGCAGATCACGGGCGCTTATATCGCCATGCAGCGGCGGCTGACCTCCATTATCAGTCAGCCTATCGAGGAGCGGTATAAAGCGTTTGCAGGTATTTATCCCGAGATCGTACAACGCGTGCCGCAGCATATGATCGCCTCCTATATGGGACTGACCCCCGAAACGCTGAGCCGGGTCCGCAACCGCATGACCCGGAAATAAGCCCCTGCTGCGGGAAAGCGGTTTTTCGTTGACAAAAGTCAAGAGAATTTCTTGTTTCAAGCCAATGGAGCCAGGCATGGCCCGGTGGTAGCTTTGCATTATCAATCAAAAAGAAGGAATGCATATGAAGACCACCATCGCCATAATAGGAGCTACGGGCAATATGGGCACGGCACTGTCAAAAAGCCTGGCCCGCGGTAATAACCGCCTGCTCCTGTTTGGAAAAGACCCGGAGAAGAGCGGCAGGCTGGCAGATCAGATACGGTCGGAATATCCCGCCGCCGAAGTGGAAGCGCAGGATTGTTCCGTAAATGCCAGTTGGGAAGCGGATATCATCCTGCTGGCCCTCCCCTACCCGGCTGAACAGCAGGTAGCGGAAAAGATCCGCGAAGTAGCGAACCAGAAGATCGTGATCAGCATTTCCAATCCCCTCAACGAAACCTACGACGGACTGCTGACCGACCCGGCCACCAGTGCGGCGGAAGAGTTGCAGCAGTTGCTGCCGAACAGCAAGGTCGTGAAAGCTTTCAATACCACGTTTGCCGCAGATTTCGCGCAGCCGGTGATCGACGGAAAGCAGGTAGACGCCTTTGTGGCGGGCAATGATGAAGCAGCCGTCAATACGGTTGCCGAGCTGGTTCGTTCGGTGGGATTCCGTCCCCTGGTAGCGGGCAAGCTGCCTGTCAGCGGCACCCTGGAGCGTATGCAACTCCTGCTGATCCAGCTGGGCATGAAATACCAGTACAACTGGCTGGCGGGCTGGAAGATCCTGCACCAGTAAAAACAAGTAAACAAACAATCGAGTAAATCAATTACATCCATAATTATCAACAAAAAACAGTCATGAAAAAACTGAGTTTAATTGCAGCTGCCTTTGTAGCACTGACAGCCTTTACCACACTTTCCAACACCTGGAAAAACGATGATGCGCATTCGCAGCTGGGCTTTACCGTAAAGCACCTGGGCATCTCCGATGTTAGCGGAACCTTCAACGATTTTGACGTAACCGTTACCAGCAGCAAGCCCGATTTCAGCGACGCGGTATTTGAGCTGAAGTCAAAGGTAGCATCCATTGACACCCGTGTGGAAGCGCGCAACAATCACCTGAAGAGCGCCGACTTCTTTGACGCGGAAAAATTCCCGGAGCTGAGCTTTACCAGCAATTCCATCAAAAAAAGCGGTAAGAACAAGTATAAGCTGGGCGGAGAGCTGACCCTGCATGGTGTAACGAAGCCGGTAACCCTTGACCTGGTTTATACCGGATCCGTGGTGAACCCTATGAGCAAGCAACTGACCCAGGGATTCCAGGTAACGGGAACCATCAAGCGCTCTGATTTCGGTATCGGGGGTGGTTTCCCTGAAGCAGTGATCAGCGACGAAGTGAAGATCAAAGCAGACGGAGAGTTTGTACAATAATCAACAGAAGAATTAAGAAACAACAGATGAGAGTAGCATTAATCGGCGCATCGGGTTTCGTAGGAAGCGCGGTGTTGCAGGAACTGATCCACCGGGGGCACGAGGTGACGGCAATAGTCCGTCACCCATCCCGGGTCAGATCAGGGGAAGGCGTACAGGCGGTAGCGGCTGATGTAACAGATGTTGCCGCACTGGCAGAGATATTGAAGGGTCAGGATGCCGTGATCAGTGCGTATAATGGTGGCTGGGAGAATCCTAATATCTATGCAGACCACCTGTCGGGTTCCAGGAATATCCAGGAAGCGGTACAGCAATCGGGAGTGAAGCGCCTGATCGTTGTTGGCGGGGCGGGCAGCCTGTATCTAAAAGAAGGCGTACAACTGGTAGACACACCTGAATTTCCCGAATTCATTAAAGCCGGGGCTACAGCAGCGAGAGATTACCTGGACCTGCTGAAGCAGGAGCAGCAACTGGAATGGACCTTTTTTAGTCCAGCCATAGAGATGCACCCCGGCACATCCGGTGAGCGCCGCGGAACCTACCGCACCGGAACAGAATATCCCGTTTTTGATTCCAATGGCAAGAGCATCCTGTCTGTAGAAGATACAGCGGTGGTACTGGCCGATGAACTGGAAAAACCAACATTTATCCGTAAGCGATTTACGGCAGCCTATTAATCAAACAAAGAACACAATGAAAAAAGTATTTCAAATAAATGAAGCCAGTGCGGCAACCGACAGTGCGATCCTGTTATTGCGCGTGGGGCTGGGGGTACTGATGCTGGTGCATGGGGTACCCAAGATGGCCGGACTGTTTGCAGCGGGACCGGTACAATTTCCGCCGGTGCTGGGCATGAGTGCAGGAATGTCGCTGTTCCTGGCGGTGTTGGCAGAAGTAGCCTGTTCGGTGTTGCTGATCCTGGGATTAGGAACACGTCTGGCGGCAGTACCCTTGATCGTGACCATGCTGGTGGCGGTATTGGTGGTACATGCTGCGGATCCCTTTAATATGAAAGAACTGGGGCTGCATTACCTGCTGGGATATGTGGTATTGCTGATCACCGGCAGCGGCAGGTATTCCGTGGATGCTGCCCTGGTAAAGAAATACGCGGCAGCAGCGGTATTGCGCAAAGCGGCATAACTGTAATAAGCTTAAAGGCAGTATGGCAGCACAACCAGCAAACGATTTCATCACCATAAAAATTCAGACCATGAAACTACAAGACAGAGTCATCGTGATAACAGGTGCCGGCATGGGGCTTGGACTGGGGCGGCGCGGGAGGCAGCGGCACAAGGGGCAAAATTATCCCTGGTAGATTATAATGCGGAGGCGCTGGCAGCGGCAAAGCAGGCAATTGAACAGGATTATCCCGGAACCAGGGTGCTGACCGTGGTAGCCGACGTATCAAAAGAAGAAGCCGTGAAGCAATATGTAGCGGAAACGGTACAAGCTTTTGGAAAGATCGACGGCCTGTACAATAATGCGGGCATTGAGGGAAGGCAGGCTTTGATGACGGAGTATGATGTGGACGTGTTCAAA
>CBFGLD010000175.1:0-6301 GCA_965649495.1 uncultured Flavihumibacter sp.
ATACAGCGGGTAGTTTTGCCCCCATGTTCCGGATATTGTTATTGATACTGTTAGCTTTTCCCGCCAGCCTGGTGGCCCAGCGCACTATTAAATGGCAGGGTGTACAGCTGAACGCCATTGATAAGCAGGGCCGTAAGCAGGGTGAATGGCTTTTCTTTGATAAGAAAGGCAATGCCCTGATGCAATGTTTTTACCAAAACGACCGGGTGCAGGGGCCTCGTGTTTTCTTTAACAACGGGGATACCGTCCTGCTGCGACTGGAACCCACCGATGGCCGCGAACCTTTTATCTATTATTATAAGGACCAGCCCATTAACGGGGTCTTTGTTCACAGAGGCGAAGATTTTAAAATCGAACTGGATCACATCCCGGCCGGATTCGGCAAGGAGGAGCTGGCGGAGCTGAAACGCTGGTACGCCGTCAAGATCCAGCCGGTCTATATGTTTGGTACGGAAAGGCTGGCCGATTATTTCAGCGCCGCCTATTATAAAAGCAATGCAATTCCCAACTGGCACCATAACTTTGTTCTAACCATCAATGCATCGGGCAAGGTCACGAATGTGGAGTGGGAGAACAAAGAAGAACTGTGGACCGACAAGCTGGAAAGGGAAGTCTTCGATATGTTCTACAGCATGGGTCGCTGGCAGCCCTTCTTTGATACCTGGCAAACCCAGGAGATCAAAGTGACGATGTCGTTGGGGGCTGATCTGAAAGCAATCACTGCACGATGAGCATATTTACCAAGATCATTAACGGCGAGATCCCTTCTTATAAGATCGCCGAAAACGACAAATTTTACGCCTTCCTGGATGTATTTCCTATTGTGGAAGGGCATGTGCTGGTAGTTCCCAAAATGGAGGTCGACAAGTTTTACGAAGTGCCCGACACCTATCTGAGTGAGATCCTGGTGTTCGCCAAGCCCATCGCCAAAGCCATCGAACAGGCTTTCCCCTGTAACCGGGTGGGTTCCGCCGTTGTGGGCATTGAAGTGCCCCATGCGCACCTCCACCTGGTTCCCATCAACAGTGCCGATGACCTTAACTTCACCCGCGGCAAACTGAAAGTTTCTCCCGACCAACTCAAGACCGCCCAGGAAAAGATACTTGCTTACCTGCGTTGAAACCTGAAACCTAACCTGCCATACGTCCCCCCGGAAACTATCCGCGACTCCAGCTATTGTCGTTTTTTATCCTGTCAAATTGCCGTTCGTTTGTCAATAGCTCCGTTCATCAATAAAATCCTATCTTCTCAAAGGAATATGCTGGATTTATCAAAAAAAAGTGTATAAACTAGCAGGTTATTTTTTGGGTTGTGTTTTGATTTTTTATGCGTTTGCTGTTTTGCCGGGCATTTCCATTCTGACCTGACCCTAACCGGCTTTGAGCCGGGATTGAGCCGGGTGGCCTTCCTGGTGGCATCCCGGGGGGCGGCCCGGCGGAATTTTAAGGCATGTGGAGTAGTGCAAATGGCCAGGTGGGAAATGGATACAGGGTAGCGTCAGGACGGCGCCTGGATGGCCCTGGGATGAGCGGAAGGTGGGTGCAGCATACTCGCAGCATACTCGGAACATACTCGGAGGATACCCAACTCGTATTTATATTCTAAACCCTTATAAAACAATTTTTTATGGCTAAAAATGTCGGAAACCTCCTTCTAGATGGGTTTGTGGGTAAGATGGGGGGACTTATTTATCGCCGCAGAGGCAATAAGACCCATGTTTTCCCTGCTCCCGTTTTGGAAAAAGGAAGAAAATCCAGTGCCGCCCAGGCGTCCAAACGACTGAAATTCAGAGATGCCACCCACTACGCGGCATCCGTTCGCCGCAACCCGGAAATGGCAGCTCTGTACAAAGCCCGCCTGAAACCACATCAGAATATCTACAACCGCGCCATCTCGGATGCCATGCGCCCCCCGGTAGTCCTGGAAATCCGCGTGGATACCTATAAAGGTTACCCGGGCGATACGATCCTGATTTCCGCTCTTGACGATTTTTCGATTCAACCGATCCTGATTTCTATTTACGATTCCCTGGGTAACCTGGTGGAATCGGGTGAGGCAGTTCCGGAGGAAACAAGTCACTGGCAAACCTACACCGCTTCGGTTCCCAACGAATTTCGCGAAGGAGGTACCATCTCAGTGAAAGTGAAAGACCTTCCTGGTAATGAAACGGTGGCGGAAATTATCTGTTAGGACTGTTTGATCCGGTGCGCATTCTGGCGGATGAAATCATCCCATCCCTTAGCCTTGCCCGTTAGTCCGGCCAGCGGACTCGTGGTCTGGTAATGGTGGCAGATGGCCACGGCCAGGGCGTCTGAAGCATCCAGGTAATCCGGAACTTCCCGGATGGTGAGTATGCGCTGCAGCATGCTCCAGACCTGGTGCTTGTCGGCATTCCCGTTGCCGGTGATGCTTTGCTTTACTTTCTTGGGCGAGTACTCGCACACTTCCAGTCCCGCCTGGATGGCGGCGGCAATGGCCACCCCCTGCGCCCGCCCCAACTTGAGCATGCTCTGCACATTCTTGCCAAAAAAGGGTGCTTCAATGGCAAAGGTGGTGGGACGGAATTCCGTGATCAGCTCCGCCACCTTGCGGTGGATGAGCTCCAGCCGGGTATGCTGGTCTTTTTTGGCATTCAGCTTGAGCACATTCATGTGCAGCAGGGTCAGCTGCTGGCCATTTACGGCTACCAGTCCATACCCCATCACGATGGTGCCCGGATCAATGCCCAGAATTATTTTTGAAGGCTTTACAGACAAGAGGTTATTTTTATCGGCGGATGCCGGTTTCCAAAAATATCAAAATCTTTCTCAATTACTGGCTGGGACCGGTAATATTCCTCTGGCTCAGCTGGTCTATTTACCGGCAGGTGATGACACAGCCCGATCTGCCGCATGCCTGGCAACAGATTAAGAACACTTTCAGCGGGGACGACAGTTTCTGGTTTGTGTTTTCTATGGCCCTGGTGCCGGTCAATTGGGGACTGGAAGCCCTTAAATGGCGCGAACTGCTGCATTCGTTACAACCCGTTTCAGTCTGGAGGGCCTTTAAAGCGACCCTTGCGGGGGTGGCATTTGCGGTGAACACGCCCAACCGTATCGGGGAGTATGCGGGGCGGGTGCTGTACCTGCCCGAAGGCAAAAGGCTGGAAGCCGTTTCCCTGACCCTGGTGGGCAGTTACAGCCAGCTCCTGGTGACCCTGTTCGCCGGAACCGCGGGGCTCTGGCTGTTTCATTCCGGCGCTCTGGGCCTGTCGCTGCCCCACTATTGGGAAACCAACAACACCTGGGTGCGTGTGCTGGCAACGCTGCTCACCAGTTTGAGTGTTTTGTTTTTGTTGATTTACCTTCGCATCAGCTGGCTGGTGCAGTTGGTGGAAAAAATGCCGGGAGCCGGTAAGCTGTCACGCTTACTGACGGTGATCGACCATTTACCGGTTAGGATTTTGTTAAGAGTACTGGGATGGTCCTTCCTGCGGTATGTAGTTTTTCTGTTTCAGTATATCTTACTGCTGCATTGCTTTGGTGTAACAGGATCAGCCTGGCTGCTTAGCTGGCAGGCTGCCTGGCTGGTGGCCATCCAGTTCCTGGTGCTGGCCATCATTCCTACCATCGCACTGGCAGAGATCGGCATCCGGGGGACCCTGGCTTTAGAGCTTTTTGGTTGGATCAGCACCAACCCGCTGGCAATCATCAGCGCATCCGTGACCATCTGGCTGGTGAACCTGGTGTTGCCTGCTGTGGCAGGTAGCCTGCTGATCATCCGGATCAAGGTATTTGACCCCGTGAAAAGAAACGTCGGGAAAACGGCTCTCCCGGAACAAAAAGAAAACTGAAATGAAGAGAAGATTTTTACCACTCCTGGTACTGCTTACGGTGTTCTCCCTGCAACTGAATGCATACAATGAATTCTGCGGCATACGGAATGTTGCTTTCCGCAACGGTGAACTGTCTACCTATAAGGTTTTTTATACGCTGGCGGGAGTTTACGTTGGTGCCGGAGAAGCCAACTTCTCGGTTAATCTTACCCGTATGAACGGTAATACGGTATATCACCTGCTGGGAGAAGGAAAGACCTACAGCTTCTACGATAATTTCTTCAGGGTACGCGACCGGTATGAATCTTATGTTGACACGGCAACCCTGCAACCTTACCGCTTTATCCGTAAAGTGGATGAGGGCGGTTATAAAAAGTTCCAGACCGTGAACTTTGACCAGAAAGGCAATAAGGCCATCTCCAATGAAGGAACTTTCAACGTGCCCAACTGTGTGCAGGATGTGATCAGCTCCATTTATTATGCCCGGAACATCGATTTTAACCGGTATAAGCCGGGAGATAAGATCTATTTCAACATGTTCCTGGATAATGAAACCTTTAATATCTATATCCGCTACCTGGGCAAGGAAACCATCAAAACCAAGTATGGTAAGTTCCGGGCCATCAAGTTCAAACCCTTGCTGGTGAAGGGTACCATCTTTGAAGGGGGTGAGAAAATGGTAGTGTGGGTAAGCGACGACGGCAATAAGATCCCGCTGCGCATCGAAAGTCCCATCAGCGTGGGCAGCATCAAGGTGGATATGATGGCCTATAAGAACCTGCGCTATCCGCTGACCAGCCTGATCTCCCTGAACTAAGACCTTGCCGGATTATAGGTCCTGTAAGGCGAAGGTATTACCGCTTCGTATTCCCTTCTCCGTTAGCTGGAGGTCACAACATTCATACAGTGGGTCGTGCTCAAAGAAGAGGATATAATCCTTTTCCTGAGCTTCCTGCAGGAAGAGTTTTTTCTCTGCAAGCGTGGTGAGGGGATACATGTCGTATGCCATCACATAGGGCAGGGGGATATGACCAACGGAGGGCAATAGATCAGCCATAAACACGATGGTGCGCCCCTTGTACTGCAATTGCGGCAGCATCATAGAGTTGGTGTGACCGCTCACAAAACGCAGGCTGATATTTTCGGTAAAGGGGACGCTATGCAGGCTTGACGGCGGGTAGGCCATCCATTCATTTTTTTGTGCCGCAGGATCGTAAGGGAGGTCAATGAATTGCAACTGCCCGCTTTCCTGTATGGGCAGGATATTCTCTTTCAGGAAGCTGGCTTTTTCCCGGTCATTCGGCTGCACCGCCCAATTCCAGTGGGCTTCATTGCTCCAGTATACCGCGTTCTTAAAAGCCGGTACCAGCCGGTCGCCTTCTCTCCGTATGCTGCCCCCGCAGTGGTCAAAATGCAGGTGGGTGAGCAGTACATCGGTAATGTCATCGCGGTGGAATCCCTGCTTTGCCAGGGAGCTGTCCAGGGTGGCATCGCCGTGGAGGTGGTAGTGCCCCAGGAACCGGGCATCCTGTTTATCCCCGATGCCATTATCCACCAGTATCAACCGGTTGCCTTCTTCGATGAGCAGGCAGCGCATCGACCAGCTGCAAAGGTTGTTGGCATCTGCGGGGTTAAGTTTGTTCCAGATCGACTTGGGTACCACGCCAAACATGGCGCCGCCGTCCAGCCTGAAATTGCCGGTTTCAATGGTGTATAGTCGCATAATGCTTGTCGTAAACTTTTTTGGTGTACAGTAATGCGAAGAATCCCAGCAGGAAGAATACCCCAAGCGCAATGATGGAATTGCGCATACTGCCGGTCAGCTCTTCCATATATCCAAAGGTGAAGATGCCGATCACGATGGCGACCTTTTCGGTTACATCGTAGAAGCTGAAGAAGGAGGTGGTGTCCCTGGTTTCGGGTATGAGCTTGGAATACGTACTGCGGCTCATGCTCTGTATGCCTCCCATCACCAGTCCCACACAACTGGCCAGGATATAGAACTGCGTATGTGTCTGTACGAAATACCCGCCGATGCAGATGCCGATCCACAACAATACTGCGATGAGGAGCACCTGCAGGTTGCCGATCTTCCTTGACAGGCGGCTCATGCTTATGGCTCCAATTATGGCCACCAGTTGAATGATGATGAGGGTGATCAACAGTTTCGGTTCATCGTCGGGGTTAGGGAAGATGATCTTTTTGGCAAAGCCCGCCGATACCAGCATCACGGTCTGTACCCCCATGCTGTACAGAAAAAACGACAGGAGAAAGCGTTTGAGTGCAGGCATATGCCGTAACTGGTTCCAGACCTGCTGCAGTTCATGGAAACCATTTACCAGCACGTGTTTCCGCGCTTTCCTTTCTTCTTTGGAGCCCTGGGGCAATACCCGCAATGCCAGCAATGCAAAGCCCAGCCACCAGATGCCTACCAGCAGGAAGGATACCCTTGCCCCGATGGTCTTGTCTGCCGCATCCAACCCGAAT
>CBFGLD010000176.1:0-6270 GCA_965649495.1 uncultured Flavihumibacter sp.
CTGCCCAATTTCCTGCATGCCACCGCCACGCTGAAAGCGGCCGCGGCTGGAAAGCACGTCATCATTGAAAAACCTCTGGCCGTAACCCTGCAGGAAGCCGATGCAATGATCGATGCCTGCCGGCGGGCTGGAGTGAAACTGATGTACGCCGAAGAACTCTGCTTTGCGCCTAAGTACGAACGCGTGCGCAAAATGGTGAACGACGGCGGGGTGGGTGAGGTCTATATGCTGAAGCAGGGGGAAAAACATTCCGGTCCGCACAGCGACTGGTTTTACGACCGCAAGCGTTCCGGCGGGGGCGTGCTGATGGATATGGGCTGCCATGCCATCGAGTGGTTCCGCTGGATGCTGCCCGGCAAAAAACCCGTATCGGTATATGCCACCATGGGTACGGTCTACCACAAGGATAAAACCCAGTGCGAAGACAATTCGGTGGTGATCATCGAGTTTGAAGGCGGGGTTACCTGCATTGCTGAAAACAGCTGGGCCAAACACGGCGGCATGGACGACCGCTGTGAAGTGTATGGCACCGGCGGAGTGGTATATGCCGACCTGTTCATGGGTAATGCTGCGGTTTCGTATAGTAAACACGGTTACGACTATGCGATGGAAAAGGCCGATACCACCATCGGGTGGAGCTTCACCATTTTTGAAGAGGTCTTTAACCAGGGCTACCCGCATGAACTCAAACATTTCATCGAATGCGTGCAGCAGGATAAAACTCCGCTGGTATCGGGAGACGACGGTCGGGTGGTGCTGGAGATCATCTATGCTGCCTATGCCTCGGCGGCAGCGGGTAAAAAGATCGAACTGCCTTTTGAAGCTAATGTGGAAAGGCCCATCGACCTGTGGCTGGGACCTGAAAAATAATAGTACTACCATGGAAATTAAGTTTTGCGAAGACTACCGCCGGTTATCCCGGCAGGCAGTGGAAGACTGGGTGCAATGCCTGCAACATAAACCCGATGCCCTGGTATGCGTGGCATCGGGTGACAGTCCCGCCGGTATGTACCACCACCTGGCGGAACTGGTACAGTCCGGAAAGGCAGACATCAGCGGGTGGAGTTTCCTGGGGCTGGATGAGTGGCTGGGCATGAATGGAAGGGATGAGGGCAGTTGCCGCTACCATCTAGACCGGCAGTTGTTTCAACCCTTAGGGGTACCCGAAGAGCGGATCTGTTTTTTTGACGGCAGGGCGGCAGACCCGGAAGCCGAGTGCCGGCGGGCCGAACAGTGGGTGAAGGAGCGGGGGGGACTTGACCTGGTGGTGCTGGGGCTGGGACTGAACGGGCATATCGGTATGAATGAGCCGGGTACTGATCCTTCCACACGGTGCCATATAGCCGAACTGGATGAGCTGACCATTCAAACGGGACAAAAATATTTCAGTCGCGCTACCCCGCTCAGCGGCGGACTGACACTGGGCATCGGCACCATTCTGGAGGCGCGGAACATCCTGTTGCTGGTGAGTGGTGCCAAAAAAGCAGCGGTCGTCAGAAGGCTGGTGGAAGAGGAAGTGTCGGCTGCATTGCCGGCCAGCTACCTGAAAACACATGCTGCCACGCGGTTATACCTTGACCGTGAGGCGGCTTCTCTCTTACCCGGTACCACAACCAGCTTCTATGATCACCACCACTGATATCGGGATAGACCTGGGCGGAACCAATATCCGGGCGGGAAAGGTAGGCGCGGGAGGAGTGCTGCTGTCAAGCCAGGCAGAACCCACCCGCTCAGCGGGCAGCCGGCAGGAAGTGCTGGAGCAGCTGTATGCCCTAACGGACAAGGTCTTTGATGCGGGAGTCCGGTCGATCGGCGTGGGCGTACCCGGACTGGTAGACCTGTCCACCGGAACCGTTTATGATGTGGTGAACATTCCTTCCTGGAAAGAGATCGCGCTGCAGGAGCAACTGGAGCAGCGCTACCAGGTGCCGGTGCGGGTCAATAACGACGCCAACTGTTTTGCCCTGGGCGAGTATCATTTTGGAGCGGGGAAGGGGCAGGGATCGATGGCCGGGCTGACGCTGGGAACGGGGTTGGGTACGGGTATCATCCTGGAGGGCAGGTTGTACGCGGGGCGGCACTGCGGGGCGGGGGAGTTTGGGATGATCGATTACGGGGATCATAACCTGGAGTACTATGCGAGCGGGCAGTTTTTTCAAAACGTCTACCAGGTGCCGGGGAGCGAGGTATTCCGGCTGGCAGCAGCCGGTGATGCGGCGGCGCAGGACATGTACCGGGCTTTCGGGATGCACCTGGGCAATGCTATCAAGGTGGTGCTGTATGCGCTGGATGTGGACCTGGTGGTGCTGGGAGGGTCGGTGAGCAGTGCCTGGCCCTGGTTCCGGGAAGCGATGTGGAGCCGCATCCGGACCTATGCCTATAACAACGGCGCGGAAAGCCTTCGGGTGGAAGTATCCGCGTTGCAGCACAGTGCCCTGCTGGGCGCAGCAAGGTTGTATGAGGACCATCATAACACTAACTTAAGTATTCAACTACTCCCCAACTTTTAACCCAATCGAAAATGAAGCCACCCATTATTTGTAGAATATAGGTATTCTATGTTCTCCATTTTATCAAGCTCAGCAAATCGTTGAAGCAGGATTATTTGGTCGGTATTTTACAACTTTGCTTTTTCTGGATTAGTAATGTTAATAATAAAAAGTATAAATAATCCAGCTAAAAGGCTCCCTAATATTGGATTTACTATTTCATTAATTGGATTCTTAAAGCCCAACCAAAACGATCCTGTCAACAATAGACTAAGAAGCAAATTCCATTGTTTTAATGACACTTTATTTGAAACCTTATTACTTAATAACATTAGAGCTATATAGGGCCAAATAATAATAATGTTTTTTGAGAAAGAATAATAATAGCTTATGCTCATCACCAATTCAGCAACGTCTTCACCTGTAGAATCAAAATCCATAAAAGGGATTCCTGCTTTTGCCAAAAATGCCATTATAATAACCTCAATAATAGTCTGAGCAAAAAATAATATAATAACCTTTGATATAATTCTCATTTATCATCCTCCTCTTTAGTGTTTTTTGTTTCATTAAACTTAACAATTGGGCCCTTTTTCGCATTTTTACTACTTCCTTTGTAATTGTACTTATGTTCCGCTGGCGGGAATAAAGAAGCTGGAGTTTCTCCTGACTCAATAGGGTTACGGTTAAATAACAAATAACTATTTCCCATATCATCTGTAACCCACAATTCAAAAGCTGGAAAGCCATCTGTTTTCCCTTTGATACTATAATTGAAGGAACCATCCTCGTTAGGTGTAATTGTAAAATCAATAATGCCGTCTATTCCAGGGGCTAAAGCAACCAGCTTATTTTTAGCATGTGTATCAAATTTAATAAACGCATCGTTTGCCCCATTTTCAAATGCATCTACATTCCCTCTTACAGTTCCTGCTTTTCCAGGAAACGATGACGTTAGGGGTTGGCCATTCTTATCCAAACCCGTTGTACTTGCTGCATAATTTTGCAACAAGCTCATTTTATCATTATCAAAATCTACATTTACGCTTTGGGAAGTTCTATAACTACTTGAATTAGCCTGATACCCTCTACGATTATCACCTGCAAAATGTTTATCATTTCTGGTTGGGTCTGGGTTACGAACCTTTTCTTGTGGTATGAAAGCCCGGAATGTTACAATATATTTCTCTAACCCTTCTAAATCGATTGCTCGTATTACATCATTCTCTGCATAAGCATAAGTACTGTTATGGACATATTGAGGAGCAAGAGGGTCTATTTGTACAAACCGTCCAATTTGTGGGTCATGATTTCTAAACCTAAATTGATACCAATTCAATCCTAAATCTTCATCTAACTCTTGTGATACAAACTTCTTTTTGTTTGGTGGTGCTCCGTTTAAAGCTTTGCTACTGATCCCCGCCATGGTAAGTCCGAACGGATAATAGCTGGTGTCCTCTAAAATGAATTTATTTCTTCATTTTGATGCAGACGGCACTATCTAGTGTTGCGATATACATACCAAAGTGTCCTTTTCTTGTTGTATTGACTTTCCCTATTACGGTAACTGTAATCCCATTCAATTTTTCTAACTCTATTTCCGGTATACTTTCAGGTATTATTAAATTCAGCCAGATTGCGCGCTTTGGATCATCATTCATTGAAGGATACAAGGCCACATCCTCAAAATTATAATGCAAAACTCCTTCGACCTTCACATAAGAACCATTTAATTCCATTATCCTTTCTACATTCTCAATGGAAACTTGTTCCGTTTCTTCGGCATTATCAACCTTGACACATATATCAGGAGCATTACTCTTTAAAGAATTGCACCCCAAGTTGGCTACTACCAATAAAATATACAGCAATTTCATTGTTGTTAAAATTTTTGCGTCCGACTATCAATAAATATCGGCCGTCTTCCTTCGCGGTTAATTGTATTGTCTGCATGAGGCGCCAATGTGGGATACGAAAGATTTAATAACTTATTATATTTAGCCACCGGAAGTCTATAATTTTTAGCCTCTTTCACACTAGAACTTGCAACCTTTTCGTTTCCTCCCCCGATTCTATAATCTGTTCTCATAACTGTTTCTCCAAAACTTGCCCTCAAATAGTTCTCAAACTTAACAGCCGAAGTTTCTCTTAAAAGCCTTGCCCCAAAATCTGTTTCTCTAGATTGATTCGTAAATTCGAATGCCCATCCATGGTATAGTTCATGACCTAACACCACCGCACTTTTGTTCATTGAAGCATTAGAGTGACTGCCGCCTTTTTGACTATATAAAATGTTCCCGCCTCCATTACTTCCATCTTGACCTTCAAAGCTAGATTTGGCCACCTTGTCCGTTTCTGAAATACTGTAGCCATATTTTGAACTTTGCAAATCGTCTACTACTGTTTTCCCCTGTTTTGTCGAGGCTACATCGTTTAGATCAGTAACTACTTGTTCAATAAACCCATCTTTACCGTCCCAGGCGTCACCTTTAACCATATTGCCGTCTTTGTCTTTTGAATAGAAGTATGCTTTTCCGTTTTCGTACAAGAGTGAAAGCATTATATTTCCCTTTTTATCACTTTTATCAATGGTGATGTAATCACCATTCTCATCAATAAAATTGACCGGATTATTTGCTGTATACTGATAAGGACTTAATGACTGGTAGTAATCAGCAAATCTGTCTTGCTTGAAGAAGCGACCAATCTGCGCATCATACATCCTTGCGCCATAATCGTACCAGTCGAGTCCCGCCCCATCACTGAACTCTTTCTCTTGCTTTTCTTTACCGTTGTATTCGTACTTATTGTCCAATTTCCCCATAGCCTTGGAACTAATCCCCGCCATGGTAAGTCCGAACGGATAATAATGCGTTTCCTCCAGCAGGGGTCCCCGGGTATGGGTTAGCTGTAGGTTGTCGAAATACACATCGATATTGGGGGTTTCATTGCTCACGTAAACATAAAGATAACCGCTTTTGGTTATGTTCAGGTTGGTGCGGAGATGGACCGTAAAGGCCTGGCTGGCCCCCACCTGTTCAAAGCCGCTGCCGGCGGCATCCAGGTTGAATTGCTCATCGAGCAAGACCCAATTCACATAGGCCTGGGGGCGGCTGCTGTTCAGGGTTCGGCTGCTCAAAAAGCCGCTCACGCCGGGCGATAACACATTGCTGCCCGACAGTTCGGAGGGTGTGAACTTTCCGCCTGCCCCCGCTACCCCCCCCGCCAGCGCCACCAACAGGTCGGCCAGCGGGTTCACCGGCGCAGCCGGTGTACTGCCGCCGGACTGGTACCAACTGCTGACCCGCAGGTTGCATTTATCCCCCGCCATCACTTTGAGGACCATACCGGGGCCGATCCGGTTACCGTCTCCCCGCAACCGGGTAACATACTCGTTGGGCGTGGTATAGCTGTCGGCCGGATACCCGGCTATCCCCGATATGGCCGTACGCAGCCCCGCATTGGTCGTGTAATCCGTATGGGAATAATAGGGAATGTAATTGGTGGGATCCGAGAGGTTATCCTTATCCGCCACCGTTTCCATACTGGCGGCCGGATAGGCGTCCGACTGGCTTTCTTCGGTCAACACCACCCGGACGTTTCCCAAATGGTCTTTCACAAAATAGTCGTACCACCAGGCCGTTAGGGTGGTGCCCCCGGCAGCGTACGAAGCCCGGATACGACCCTCCTCCTGGGACGCATACTGTAATAGCTCGTTCTCGTATACAAAGCCATGCATATAATCCGTAACCGTCTGCCGGACAGGGGTAACCGTATTATC
>CBFGLD010000177.1:0-6220 GCA_965649495.1 uncultured Flavihumibacter sp.
AAACCTTACTTGGAAAAAGCCGAACGCAGTGGGGCAAAAATCAAATACATCCTGGAACCCCATTTTCATGCCGATTTCGTGAGTGGTCACCTTGACCTGGCAGCCAAAACAGGTGCTGCCATTGTATTTGGCCCCACCGCAGCACCCGCGTATGATGTTCACGTTGCCGTTGACGGTGAAGAACTGCAACTTGGAAATGTCACCATTAAAGTGTTGCATACTCCCGGTCACACCATGGAATCCACTACCTACCTGCTAAGGGATGAAAATGGCAGGGACCACTGTATTTTCACTGGTGACACCCTTTTTATCGGGGACGTTGGCCGTCCCGACCTTGTGCAGAAGGTAAAAGCTGAAATCACTCCGGAACTGCTGGCAGGCCACCTCTTCGACTCATTGAGGAATAAGATCATGCCCCTGGCCGACGACGTAATTGTTTATCCCGGACACGGCGCTGGCAGTGCCTGCGGCAAAAATATGAGCAAGGAAACGACGGATACCCTGGGGCATCAGAAACAATATAATTATGCACTTAGGGAGGATATGACACGCGAAGAGTTCATTCAGGAAGTTACGGAAGGACTGGTGGCGCCACCGCAATATTTCCCTCATAATGTTCTGATGAATTTGAAAGGTGGTATCGCCAGCATAGATGAAATTATAAACAGGGGAACACGTAAATTATCGCCCGCTGAATTCCAGATGGTATGGGAAGTTGAAGAGGCACTCGTCATTGATACCCGCAGTAAAGATACCTTCCCGAAAGGTTTTATTCCCGGTTCCATATTTATTGGGCTGGACGACAACTTCGCTCCCTGGGCCGGAGCGCTCATTACCGACATGAAACAACCCATACTGCTCATAACGGAGGAAGGTCATGAAGAAGAAGCAGTAACCAGGCTGGCAAGGGTTGGTTACGACAATACACTGGGGGTGCTGGATGGTGGCATAGAATCCTGGAAAGCGGCAAACTTAGCGATAGAAACCATTGAGGAAATCAGTGCAGAAGCGTTTGCAGGCATATATCAACCGAGTGGATCAATACATCTGCTGGATGTCAGAAAAGAATCCGAATACGCAAGCCAGCACCTGGAAGGCGCGGTGAATTTCCCACTGGATTTTATCAACCAGAATATGAGTATGCTGGACAAAGACCTTCAGTATTACCTGCATTGCGGCGGGGGGTATCGTTCCGTGATTGCTGCTTCCATCCTCAAAGCAAGAGGCTGGGATCAGCTCGTGAATATCCAGGGCGGATTTAAGGCCTTGAGCGCCACCCCTCTTCCCAAAACAACATTCACAGAACAGAAAACCATGCTTTAGGGTTTTAACCCGTAAATTAAGGGATGAAAAATCCCCAACTCCGAAGTCGCGAGTGGTTTGGACGAAGCGGTAAGGATGGCTTCATTTATCGTGCGTGGACAAAGAAGCAGGGAATTCCGGACGACGAACTGGCTGGCAAACCCATAATTGGCATCTGCAATACCTGGTCGGAGCTTACACCCTGTAATGCTCATTTCCGGGAGCTGGCGGAGCAGGTGAAAAAGGGGGTATTGGAAGCCAATGGTTACCCGTTCGAATTCCCTGTTATGTCTTTGGGTGAAACGCTCATGAAACCAACGGCAATGCTTTTCCGTAACCTGGTGAGCATGGATGTGGAGGAATCCATCCGCGCCAATCCACTGGACGGGATCGTATTATTATGTGGGTGCGATAAAACCACTCCAGCCCTGGTGATGGGAGCCAGCAGTGTAAACCTGCCCACCATCGTGGTGTCTGGCGGAGCCATGCTAACAGGGAGGCACAGAGGACAACCTATAGGAACCTCCGATATCTGGCGATTCAGCGAAGCGCACCGGGCGGGCCAGATGGATGATATGGAACTGACACTTGCAGAGGCAGGCATGTGCCGGAGTGACGGCCATTGTGCTGTTATGGGAACCGCATCTACCATGGCCTGTATGGTGGAATCTCTGGGCTTGTCGCTCCCCGGCAATGCAGCCATCCCAGCCCCCGATACAGCCAGGAAAGTGCTGGCGCAGCAATCAGGCCGTGAGATCGTTCGTATGGTACGGGAAAATCGAAAGATCTCGGATATACTCACCCGTGAGGCATTTGAAAATGCCATTATGGCCAATGCAGCTATTGGCGGATCCACCAATTTTGTTATTCACCTGCTGGCTATTGCGGGTAGAATTGGTGTTACCCTTGACATCACGGATATTGACCGCCTTTCTTCCGGCATTCCATTGCTGGCTAACCTGCAGCCATCGGGTTCCTTTTTTATGGAAGACTTTTATTATGCGGGGGGAATGCCGGCTCTGATGCGTGAATTATTACCAGTACTACATCGCGAATGTATCACGGCTAACGGCAAGACCATAGCCGAAAACAATGTAACCGCCAATTGCTATAACCGGGAAGTGATCGGCACCCTTCAGGAACCATTTAATGAGGTATCGGGAGTTGTTGTATTGAAGGGTAATTTATCCACCAACGGGGCAGTCCTGAAACCATCGGCCGCCAGTCAGCACCTGCTGGTACACACCGGCAGGGTAATTGCATTTGAAGATATCGATGATTACAAAAAGCGAATCGATGACCCGGAACTGGATGTGGATGCCAACAGCATACTGGTACTTAAAAACGTTGGACCGGTAGGATACCCGGGAATGCCCGAAGTGGGAAACATGGGCATGCCCGCCAAACTGCTGGCACAAGGGGTTACCGATATGGTACGAATTTCAGATGGCCGGATGAGCGGCACGGGCTTTGGTACCGTAGTCCTGCACGTATCTCCGGAAGCAGCGGTAGGTGGCACCCTTGCTATAGTGGAAGACGGTGATGTGATAACGCTGGATGTTCCGGCCCGCAGTCTTCATTTACACCTCAGTGAAGATGTGATCCGGGAGAGAAAAAATCTCCTGAAGACAAGGGAAACAATTACTGCCAGGGGATATGTCCACCTCTACCAGCAGCAGGTACAACAGGCCCACCTCGGAGCAGACTTTGAATTCCTGAAGGGTGGATCGGGCAGTGAGGTCAGCAAGGATTCACATTAAACTATTCGATATGGAATTCGCAAACAAATCAGCAATTGTTACAGGTGCCGGCAGCGGGATCGGGTTTGAAATATGCCGGCAATTGGTACAACAAGGTGCAGCGGTTCTTCTAAATGATCTGGATGAAGAACTCACCCAAAATGCGGTTAACCAACTCCGTAAGGAAGGTGGTAATTGCACCGGGTTAGCTGGTGACGCAGGCGATGCCGGCTTTATCGGGAAAATGGTGGATACTGCTGTCGGCTCTTATGGAAAGTTGGATATCGCAATTGCCAATGCAGGCATCACCCTCTTCGGAAATTTTTTTGATTACCAGCCGGAAGCTTATTACAAGGTAATGAGACTGAACCTGGGTGGCAGTTTTTTCCTGGCGCAGGCAGCTGCCCGGCAAATGATAAAACAAGGTCACGGGGGAAGCATCCTGCTAACCTCCTCTTCCGTTGCACACCAGGCTCATAAGGACCTGGCTGCCTATGCCAGTACCAAAGCCGGAATCGAAATGCTGGCAAAAAACCTGGTAGTGGAATTATCTCCCTTCAACATAAACATAAACGCAGTGGCACCAGGTGCCACGCTCACCGAACGTACCCTGGAAGATCCGAATTATACAGACACCTGGAGCAGGCTGATTCCGTTGGGAAGGCCCGGTACGGTGCAGGACGTAGCGCATGCTGTTTTATTCCTGGTATCCGATAAAGCAAGGCAAATAACGGGACAAAGCTTGCTGGTTGATGGCGGCTGGACTTCCATCAGTCCTCAACCCTGATGTACCTTACCAGTATTTGATACGTACAAGTCATTGTTAATGTCATTTATACCTTTATTTTTCCTTTAATTACCCTTACATCGATTTCAGAATAAAATAAGACAAGTTTAAGAGATCACTTGTTTAATTTTGCACCCTTCCTTTCATTACTCCCTGGAGTATTTTAACCAAGCAAGCAATGACCAACAGGCAAATTCAATGGGCCTTCCCAATCTTCTTTTTAACCGTTTTGACATCCTGCGGCAACGGCAATAATAAATCTCCCCGCCAACCCGCTGCAGCATCGCAGCCGAAGGATTTTTTAATCGTTACTCTTACACCGCGGAATTTTGTAGTTCATTCCGATTACCCCGCAATTATTGAAGGGCAGCAAAATGTGGAGATTCGACCAAAGATTGACGGGTATATCGAACGGATATTCGTTGATGAGGGTGCCACAGTAAAAAAGGGACAGCGCTTGTTCCAGATCAGCGCTCCTCAATACGAACAGGAAGTTCGTACCGCGCAGGCCAATATCCGAATAGCACAGGCAGACGTAAGTGCGGCTGAAATGGAAGTGAATAAAGTCCGCCCCCTGGTTGAAAAAGGTATCGTGAGCAAGTATGTACTGGAAACGGCCAACTTTAACCTGGAAGCGAGAAAAGCTGCGCTGGCTCAGGCGAATGCCTCACTGGCTAATGCCCGTACGAATATTGGGTACACCACCGTTACCAGTCCAGCCAATGGTGTCATCGGAATCATTCCCTACAAGATCGGGAGCCTGGTGAGCAGCAATACGGCTCAGCCGCTGACTACCGTTTCCAATATCAACACCATCTATGCATACTTTGCCCTGAATGAGAAAGATGCCCTTGACCTTTCGCTCAATATTGAAGGAGCACACATCCCGCCGGTGACACTTATGCTGGCGGATGGATCAGAGTTTCCGCACAAGGGAAAGGTGGAAACAGCCAGCGGCCTTATCAATACAGAAACCGGGTCTATCCGGGTGAGAGCAACGTTTCCCAATCCGCAGCGCGTGGTCAGAAGTGGCAGCAGCGGAACCATACGGATTCCTGCCAACCTGGAAGCGGCTTTGCTGGTACCGCAGCGTTCCACCTTTGAAATACAGGGAAAAAAATTCGTTTTTCTGTTAGACAGTGCCAACAAGGTTAAAAGCACCGAGATCAGGATCCGGGATAACAGCGGTGGCCGTTTCTTCGTAGTGGAGGATGGTCTGAAAACCGGGGACCGCATTATTGTGGAAGGAGTGGCAGGCCTGCGGGAAGGAGAACAGGTTAAACCTGTACCCGCCAATGCAGACAGTATTTACCGGATCAACTAGTTAGTTCCCATTACCAAAAGCAACGTCAATGTTCAAACGATTTATAGATCAGCCAGTACTGTCTACTGTAATTTCTGTCATCATAGTCATATTGGGATTACTGGGCCTGAGGGCCCTTCCCATTTCACAATACCCTGAAATTGCCCCGCCAACCGTGGTGGTTTCCGCCTCCTACCAGGGGGCGAATGCGGATGTGGTACTCAACAGCGTGGTGGTTCCGCTGGAAGAACAGATAAACGGGGTGGAAAACATGACTTATATGACTTCCTCTGCCGGCAATGACGGGTCGGCGCGCATCACCATCAATTTTAAAGTGGGTACCGATCCGGACCTCGCATCGGTGAACGTGCAGAACCGTGTTTCCCGGGCCACTCCTCTCCTGCCCCAGGAAGTTACCCGCTCGGGGGTTACCACTGCCAAGACCCAGAGCAGTAACCTGGTGATTTTTTCGCTTTACAGCGAAAACCCGGCCTATGACCAGACCTTCCTTCAGAACTATGCCGAGATCAACCTGATTCCTTTGATCAAAAGGGTGACCGGTGTAGGGGAAGCTATGGCCTTTGGCAGGATGGATTATTCCATGCGTATCTGGCTGCGACCCGATGTGATGGCTTCTTATGGCCTGGTTCCGGCCGACATCAATGCAGCGCTGGCAGAGCAGAATATCGAAGCTGCACCCGGCCAGTTTGGAGAACAGGGTGGACAGTCCTTCCAGTATGTGATCAAATACAAGGGACGATTGAAAAATGCGGATGAATTTGGTGAAATTATTATCCGCTCCGTTGGAACGGGCCAGCTATTGCGATTGAAGGATATTGCCCGTATCGAATTAGGTGCATTGAGTTATTCCAGCACCACCACCACCAACGGTAACCCTTCCGTGGGAGTTGCTATCAGCCAGACCGCTGGATCCAATGCCAAAGAAGTGATTGAAGGCAGTTTGAAAGTGTTGGAAGAAGCCGAAAGAAAAGTGGAAGTTCTTGTTCAGGACAAGAACGGAAAGAAACAGCTGCGTGCCTTCACGTCCGAGGATCTCGACCTGAAGGACTCCCTCGGCGTTATAGTCAC
>CBFGLD010000178.1:0-6197 GCA_965649495.1 uncultured Flavihumibacter sp.
AAGTACCAGATCAGGGCAGCCAGGCTGAGCAGGAAGAACAGGTAGAAGAGGTAATTGCCGAGGGTGGGCAGTTCGGCGAAAAAGAACCAGCCGAACCAGAGCCCCAGGGTGGCGTTGACCAGCATCCACAGGGCGCCCATGCTTACGGTCATCAAGGTTCGGAACAGGAGGTCTTTTGCTTCGGGTTCAATTCCGGTGGGCATATGGGCGGGTATTGGTTGAAAGACAAAAATACTAATCTATCAGCAGGTCGCGGAACTCGGTGGAGTCGCCGTTGAAGACATTAAAGTCCACCTTGCCTCGGATGCCATTTACATTCCCGGTTTCACTGTACTGCCAGAAGGCCCAGTTGCGGGCGATGCGGGGGCGATCCTTGCGCAGGTAATGTGCCACCCAAAGCGGGTAATCATCAAAATCGCGGCTCAGGTATTTATTATAAAAGTCCACATTGGTATAGATGATCGGTTTCACGCCGTAATGGGCTTCCACCCGATCGAGGAAAGCCTGAACGCCGGCACGTAATTTTTCAGCAGACACACCATAGGTCTGTTCCACGTCCAATACCGGGGGCAGGTCGCCCGGCCCCAGCTCCACGCGGCGGATGAAATTCTCGGCCTGTTCTGCCCCGCTCTTGGGTGCCAGGAAAAAATGGTAGGCACCGCGCGGCAGTCCCGCCTCACCGGCTTTTTCCCAGTTACGGCGGAACTGGGCATCCATATTGCCCAAACCTTCTGTGGCTTTGATAAAAGCAAAACCGATGCGGATATCCTCGGCTTCCATCTCCCGGACCATTTCCCAGTTGATGCGTTGCTGGTACTTGCTGACATCGATGCCGTGGATGGCGTAATTGGTGGGCACTTCGATACCGAAAGCATCGTAGCGTTCGAAGTCGGGCGCCTTGCTGCTGAACCACCACCAGCCGAGCAGGGCGATCACCACCAGCACCAGCACAGCGATCAGGGAGCGCGGTCCGGATATTTTGGAATTCTTCTTTTTGGCCATGCGAGGGCAAATATAGAAATGTATTTTTGCCGGATGCCATTCAACCTCCGTGACTCGCTCAACCTTTTCCGCAAGCTGACCCTTCGCAGGGCCTGGAATGCCACGAAGGTGCTGGGCAGTTACTATGTGAGCAAGTACAGCAGGAAGCCCGTGCAGTGGGGGTTGCCGATCTCCCTTTCTTTTGAGCCTACCACTTCCTGCAACCTGCGCTGCCCCGAATGCCCCAGCGGCTTGCGGGCCTTCACGCGACCAACGGGCATGCTGCAGCAGGATTTTTTCCGCGACACCATTGACCAATTGCATCGCCACCTGTATTACCTGGTCTTTTATTTCCAGGGCGAGCCCTACCTGAACCCGGGGTTTTTAGAGATGGTACGTTATGCGGCCGACAAAAAGATCTATACTGCCACCTCCACCAACGCGCACTACCTAACGGACAGCAACGCCCGAAAAACAGTGGAGAGCGGGCTCGACCGGCTGATCATCTCCATTGATGGCACCACCCAGGAAGTGTACCAGCAATACCGGGTGGGGGGCAACCTGGAGAAAGTGCTGGAGGGTGCCCGAAACATCGTAAGGTGGAAGCGGGAGCTCGGCAGCAGCACCCCTTTCGTGGTGTTCCAGTTCCTGGTGGTGAAACCCAATGAACACCAGATCGATGCGGTGAAGCAGCTGGCAAAGGAAGTGGGGGTAGACGATGTGTGGCTGAAGACCGCCCAGGTGTACGATTATGAAAAGGATCCCAACCAGTTGATCCCGACCCTGCAGCAGTACAGTCGCTACCGCAAAGACGCCAGCGGCCATTTTCGCTTCAAAGGGCAATTAGCCAACCATTGCTGGCGGGCCTGGCATGCCACCGTGATCACCTGGGACGGGATGGTAGTGCCCTGTTGTTTCGATAAGGATGCGCAGCACCGGCTGGGCAGCCTGAAGGGAAAGCCCTTCCGGGAGATCTGGCAAAACGAGGACTACCGCTCCTTCCGCGGCAAGCTGTTGCAGGGAAGGGCTAATATCGATATCTGCGCCAATTGCTCCGAGGGAACGAAAGTATGGGGCTGAGCAGGAAGCAGCCGGAACCAGCAGGAAAACACGGGGGATGAAAAGCAGGCGTTCAATAATTTTTTTAATTTTATGTTACACCATTCATTTTTATGAGCATCAATAAGGATATCAACCAGCGCAAGTTCAGGAACGAGCATCAAAAGGCCATGATCAACCTGATCTATTCTTATAACTGGCTCATGGAAAACACCCGGAATTTTTTGGACAAGTACGATCTCACCAACCAGCAGTTCAATATCCTGCGCATTTTACGTGGGGCGGGTGAGCCGCTGAGCACCCTGCAGATCCGCCAGCGCATGCTGGATAAGATGAGTGATACTTCGCGCATTGTGGACCGCCTGATCAAAAAGGAGCTGGTGCAGAAATCGGTGTGCGGGGCGGACCGGCGGCTGGTGGATGTGGTGATCACCGAGAAAGGAAAAGCCCTGCTGGCCGAGATGGACCGGCAGGAAGATGAGATGGAATCTGTATTAAAAAACATAAACGAGCAGGAAGCCAGCCAGCTCAACGGGCTGCTGGACAAGTTGAGAAATTCACAGGATTGACCATCCCGAGGCAACCCATCCCCCTATTGGCTCGTCCTCTAAACAAATATCCAGGAACATGAAGTTATTGACCAGGAGTACCCTATTGGCCGTGATTGGAATCTTTTTTGTCGCCCCCCTGCTGCGGGCACAGGATGCAGGGCAGGACCCTAAAGCCCCGGTACCGGCGCCACTGGAAGCTCCCGAAATGTCTGCCGGTGCGGCCACCATGGCCAATGCCGAATTCCGCGGGGCCTGGATAGCCACCGTCAGCAATATCGACTGGCCGGAGAAGGGCAGCGTGGACCCCGCCTCGCAGAAGCTGGAATACATCAAGCTGCTGAACATGCACGAGCGCAACGGCCTGAACGCGGTGGTAGTGCAGGTGCGGCCGGCGGCAGATGCTTTTTATCCTTCGCAATATGAGCCCTGGAGTGAGTGGCTTACCGGAAAACAGGGCACCCCTCCCACCCCATTTTACGATCCCCTGCAGTTTATGATTGCCGAGGCAAAAAAGCGGGGCATGGAATTTCATGCCTGGCTGAATCCTTACCGCGCTGTCTTCAATATCAAAAAATCGGTTCCGGCACCCGACCATGTTACGCGCCAGCATCCGGAATGGTTTGTGAACTATGGCGACAAGACCTATTTTGACCCGGGCAACAAAGAGGCCCAGGCTTTCGTGGTAAAAGTGGTACGCGACCTGGTAAAGCGGTACGACGTGGACGGCATTCACTTTGATGATTATTTCTACCCTTACCGGATCGCGGGAAAGGAATTCCCGGATACCAAAACTTTTACCGCCCATGGCCAGGGAATGAGTCGCGACGACTGGCGCCGCAGTAATGTAGACAGCATCATCGTAGCCCTGTCCCGGGCCATCCGCGAAGAGAAGCCCTGGGTGAAGTTTGGCATCTCCCCCTTTGGCGTTTGGAGGAACAACGACAAAGACCCCATGGGAAGCGCTACCACTGCCGGACAAACGAATTACGACGATCTCTATGCCGACATACTGTTATGGTTACGCGAAGGCTGGATCGATTACGTAGCCCCGCAACTGTACTGGGAGTTTGGGCATAAGGCGGCGGATTTTGAAACCCTGCTCAACTGGTGGAGCCAGAACACTTACGGAAAGCACTGTTATATAGGGCTGGGCATTTATCGTGCCGGCAGCAACCAGGCGTGGCGCGACAAGACCCAGCTGCCCCGAATGATCGAGGCGATGCGCAACACACCCAATATTCACGGCGCCATCTATTTCAGCAGCAAGAGTTTTGTCAACAATCCCAACGGCTGGAGTGACAGCCTGCAGCAAAACTATTATAAACTTCGGGCTCCCATTCCCGTTATGGAATGGCTGCCGGTCAATAAGTAAATTCTATTGCTCATAAATAATAATTATGAACATCCGGAAGCCGCTACCAAAGCGGCTTCTGTCGTTTACAAAACAACATATCGGTTTAAATCCTAAAGGGTGAGAAGGGTAAAATTTTGAAAGCAGCTGATCGCACTGGAACTTTGCGGCCCTTAAAGCAAACGTTTAGCATTATGAAGAATCTAGTAGTATCCGTGGGATCAGCGTTCCCGGAGTTCAGGAAAAAGGCAGTAGTATCCATCGAAAAAGGAAAAGAGTTTTATGATCTCAGCTACGAAGAGATCAGGGATGCCGGAAAGTGGATGGTAATGTTCTGGTGGCCGAAGGACTTCACCTTCGTTTGTCCCACAGAGATAGCAGAGTTCAATAAGCACTATACCGATTTTGCAGACCGGGATGCGGTACTGATAGGTGCGTCAACAGACAGCGAGTTTGTTCATGCCGCCTGGAGGAACAGCCATGAAGACCTGAGAGGATTACAATTCCCCATGCTGGCAGACACGTCCAAGAGCCTGGCCGATGAACTGGGTATCCTGGAAGCGGAAGAGAAGATCGCTTACCGCGCCACCTTCATCGTTGATCCGCAGGGCATCGTACGTTGGGTAAGCCTGTACGACCTGAATGTGGGCCGGAATGTGAAGGAAGTACTGCGGGTGCTGGATGCGCTGCAAACCGATGAGCTCTGCCCCTGTAACTGGCAGAAAGGCGAAGCCACACTTACCGCCTGAGGAACAGAGACAAGCAAGAACCTTCAACAAAAACAGCAATGATGATGTTTGGAGCAGCCGCCACCACCAACAATGCGGTGGCACTATTAAAAGACCTGGGACTTTCAGAGGAACACCTGAGTGATAACCTGCGCCAGTTGGCGGAGACCGATTCAAAATACCTGCGCGACCTCAAGATCAATATCAGTAACGCCTTAAGCGCCGCTACTCTTCAGAAGAAAGAAGCCAGCCTGCTGGCAGTGGCCGTTATGGTAAACGAAAAAAATGCGTTGCTGCAGGAAGCCTTTATGGGGATGGCCCGGCAGGCAGGTGCGGAGGAGACGGAAATATCCGAGACCATCAGTTGCGCCAGCCTGATGGCCACCAACAATGTATATTACCGCTTCCGGCATTTCATGCACGAGGAGTTTTACAATAATGCACCTGCGGGCATCCGCATGAGCATCATGATGAACCCCGTGCTGGGAAAGGAATTCTTTGAATTGGTGAGCCTGGTGGTGAGTGCACTGAACGGATGCGAGATGTGCGTTACCAGCCATGAGAAGAACCTGGTGCAGCATGGATCGGAGAAACAGCGCATACATGATGCCGTAAGGCTTGGCGCGGTGCTGCGCAGCCTCAGCGGGCTGGTGGGCTGAACCCTGCTGGTGGGCTGAACCCTGCTGGTAGCTGAACCCTGCTGGTAGCCTGAACATGCTGGTGGGCTGACACCACCAGCAAAAGAGAACAAATAAACGAGGTCGTTTCAACAGATTGTTGAGGCGGCCTTTTTTGTTGCGCGTAACCGCCACTGGTATACAGCTGCTTATCTAGTGCGGTTTTTAATGATAAATGGTAAAGCACTGCCGCAACGGCTGAGTCTTAAAACAGGTCAATGTCCCTTGCTAATCATTTTTAGTCAGCCTAAAATCAAAATTGTAGTAAATGAGAAAAGTATTGGGGCATATCCTGCCAATCCTGATAGGGTTGGCCCTGCCCATTATTGCTGCTGCCCAGCAATCTGTAAAGGGCAGGGTGACCGATGCAGCGGGGGTTCCGCTGGCAGGGGCAACGGTCACGGTTAAGGGAACCAAGATCACGGCGCAGACCGACGCCAATGGACATTTCAGCATCACCCTTCCTGCCAGCAGTTCGCGCCTGGAGATATCCTATGTGGGGTACAGTGCGCAGACCATAACAGCCGGATCCGGGGAAACCATCGTCGCCCTGGAAGAAGACCGTACCAACCTGAACGAGGTGGTGGTAACGGGACTGGCCTCTTCTATCAAGCGATCCAATGCAGCCAATTCAGTAGCCAGGATCGGAGCCAAAGAGTTGACCGGCTCCACGAGGCCACCCACCATTGATGGTGCCATGAGTGGAAAGGTAGCCGGGGCGCAGATCACAGCCAATACCGGGGCTCCGGGAGGTGGACTCAGCATCCGCCTGCGCGGGGTTTCCACCGTTGCCGGTTCCTCCGAACCCCTGTATGTGATCGATGGAGTCATCGTCAGCAACGACCAGTTT
>CBFGLD010000179.1:0-6186 GCA_965649495.1 uncultured Flavihumibacter sp.
CGGGGATATCGTCACGAACGAGGAATTCGGAAATTATCATTTGAAGCTGGAATGGAAAATTGCGCCTAATGGTAACAGTGGCATCATTTTTAATGTGCAGGATGATCCCTCCAAATACCAGTATGTTTGGCATACCGGACCTGAAATGCAGGTACTTGATAACAACGGTCACCCCGATGCTAAAATTCATAAGCATCGCGCGGGAGACCTCTATGACCTGATTGCTTCTTCCAAAGAACCTGTAAAACCCGTGGGTGAATGGAACCTGGCTGAGATCATCCAAAATAATGACCGGCTGGAGTTACGCCTCAATGGTGAAACCATTGTGACCACTCCTCTTTGGGAAGACACCTGGAAACAACTGATCGCGGGAAGCAAATTCAGAAACATGGCTGATTTCGGAAGGTTCCGCACCGGAAGGATTGCCTTACAGGATCATGGTGATAATGTTTGGTTCAAAAACATCAAAATCAGAAAACTCTGATGCTGGCAAACTGTTTTTAATTGAAAAAGCCCCTGTTAGTACAGGGGCTTTTTGCTGGTTCAAAGCAGATTGGCTTTGATGTATTTGATGCTGTTCTGGATGCTGCTGATGTGATCCGGAACATAGTTATTCTCTTGCTCCAGGAAGAAATGTTTCATTCCGGAAGCTTTAGCAGCCTTGAATATGGCTTTGTAATCAATGGTACCATTACCGATTTCGGTGTTATTACCCCTATTTACTTTATCCATATCCTTCACGTGCCACAAAGGAATTCGGCCCTTCATCTTATTAAACTGTTCCACCGGGTCAATTCCTGAAAATGCTGCCCAGAAGATATCCAGTTCAAATTTCACCAGGTCGGGATCTGTATTGGCGACCATGGTATCCCAACCATTTACCCCATCATAAGACTTGAATTCAAAGTCGTGGTTGTGATAGGCCATTTGGAGACCCGCCTTTTTACATACTTCGCCGCCCTTATTCAGGCGTTCGGCAATTCTTTTGTAATCGTCGATACTGCTTCTTTTCTCCGCCGGCAGCCAGGGAATGGTAAAATAGCTATTGCCCATCGTTGCCGCATGACCAATCATAGAGTCCAGTTCCTTGTTGCCCTCCTCGGATGCATCAAAGAGAAATTTGACCGGCATATAATGGCCGCTGACCGCCTTCAATCCCAGACTCTTCAAAAAGCCAGCAAACTCACTTACCGGCATACCAAAAAACTTACCGTCTGATAGTCCATAAAGTTCCACTTCTTTATAACCGGCGGCTGCCACTTTCTCCAGAACACCCTTCGGATCTTTGGCAATCAGTTCCCGGAGGGTATACAATTGAATTCCTACATTTTTTTGCTTTGCGCCGGAAGCAAGTAAGGCATCAGGCATCAGCATCAGGGCTGGGGCCATCAGGCCAGCCTGTTTTAAAAAGGTTCTGCGTGTTGACATTGGTAAATTTTGGGTTGATGAAAAACTAGATCAATTTACGTAAATGGCAGAATATCCGGTACAAAAAATGCCGGTCCTGAAGAGGACCGGCATATGAAAAAGTAGATTAATCCAGTTAGATGCGGAAATGTGAGAACGCTTTGTTGGCTTCAGCCATACGGTGAGTATCTTCCTTCTTTTTGAAGGCACCACCTTCGCCCTTGGAAGCGGCTACGATCTCGTTGGCCAGCTTGTCGGCCATGCTCCGGCCGTTCCTTTCGCGGCTGTAACGGATCAGCCATTTCATGCTGAGGGAAATCTTCCTGTCCGGGCGAACTTCAGAAGGAATCTGGAAAGTAGCTCCACCAATACGACGGCTGCGTACTTCGACGGCAGGTGTTACATTGGCAATAGCTTTTTTCCATACTTCATAACCTTCTTCACCCGTAATCTTGCTCACCTTGTCAACCGCGTCATAGAAGATCTCGAATGCAACACTCTTTTTTCCTTGCCACATGATATTGTTGACAAAACGGGTAACCAGTTTATCGTTATACCTGGCATCAGGTGCCAGGGGTAATTTTTTGGCTTGTGCTTTCCTCATGGAAGAACGATTTTATAATTATTTTTTACCACCTTGTTTTTCTCTCTTGGTACCGTACTTGGAACGGCTCTGCTTCCTGTCCTTAACACCTGCGGTATCAAGGCTACCACGTACAATGTGGTAACGTACACCTGGCAGGTCCTTAACACGACCACCGCGGATCAGTACGATCGAGTGCTCCTGCAGGTTATGTCCCTCACCAGGAATATAAGCAATCACCTCCACCTTATTGGTAAGACGAACCTTGGCAACCTTACGGAGTGCAGAGTTCGGTTTTTTTGGTGTGGTGGTATAAACGCGGGTACAAACACCCCGGCGCTGGGGGCAAGCATCCAGTGCCCTGGATTTGCTTTTTGCCTTGATGATCTCTCTACCTTTTCTTACTAATTGCTGTATTGTAGGCATTCTAACCTTATTTATTTGGGACGGCAAAGGTAAAACCCATTGCCGATAAAACAAAATAAAAATTTAAACCTGGAACATCCAATCATGTGTGTCCGGGGCCCTGCCCTCCCTGATAGCGGCCAGGTTTTCTTTTACAGCGGCCGAAACCTGGTACGCATCCACATTAAATTCCATGGAAAACTCCTTGTACCTCAATTCCCTGATGGGTGCAATTACTGCCGCAGTACCGGTTCCGAAAGCCTCCTGCAGTGTACCGTTTTGGTAAGCAGTTAGCAGTTCGTCTATATTGATACGGCGCTCTTCAACTTCTATCCCCATTTCCCGGAGCAGGGTAATCACGCTGTCGCGGGTAACACCGGCCAGGATGGTTCCTTCTTCCAGGGAAGGTGTGATCGCTTTCCCATCAATAACGAAAAACACATTCATCATGCCCACTTCCTGCAACCATTTATGTTCAAAGGCATCTGTCCAGAGTACCTGGTCATACCCTTTTTTCTGCGCTTCTGTAGCTGCCAGCATACTGCCCCCGTAATTGCCGGCATTTTTCGAAAATCCAACACCACCCGGCGCTGCCCGGGTATACTGCTCCTCTACCAGGATCTTCATCGGTTTGGCATAATAAGGTCCGGTGGGGCTCAGGATGATCATGAATTTGTAGGTGGCCGATGGACGCACCCCTAACAGGGTATCGGTGGAGAACATGACCGGCCGGATATATAAGGAATGTTCCTTCATAGCCGGAATCCATTCCTTATCAAGCCCGATCAGCTTACGCATGCCTTCCATGAATATTTCTTCCGGCACTTCCGGCATATTCATGCGAAGAGCCGAATTATTGAACCGCTTAAAATTATCGAAAGGTCTGAAAATGACTGCATTACCATCTTTATCCTTATATGCTTTGATCCCCTCAAAAATGGCCTGGCCATAATGCAGGGCTGCCATGGAAGGGTCAATCGATAAGGGCTGATAGGGCCGGATGGAGACTGTTTTCCACTCCCCGTCGGAATAATCGGCTTCCAGCATGTGGTCGGTAAAGTACCGGCCAAAGGGCAGGTTTTCCAAAGGAACATCGTAAATCCTGCTCCGGTCAACTTTAGTAACCGGAATATCGAACGCTGCGATCATAATTGGTACATTTGCTGCAAAGTAACAACGAAAAAAACGGGCAACCAAACCCGGAAGCCCATTATGCTAACATTTGTTAGCATAATGTTCGAAATCCGCATTACAAATATGGAACTCAACAACATCCAACTTTCCGGCGAGCTTCTTCGCGCCCTATACGGGCATTCGCTGGTAGGAACGGAACCCAATGACAATGAGTTGCCGCCGGCGGCCGTACCTGAAGCAGCAAGGCAAGCGGATCCGCCCGACACCGTTCCGCTCCCGAACCAGGCTCAAGACCAGGCCCCGGACAAGAACCCTCCGGTTGCTACCCGGATACAGTTCCTGGGCAATAATGGCCGGCGCTTTACTGTGTTAGTGCGCTACCCGGGCATACCCCACTGCCCCGACGAAGCCTTCACCTTCCTGGCCAACCTCCTGAAAGCCTGCCAGATCAGTGTGGCAGACGTTGCCATTGTAAACCTGGCTGACCAGCAATTTTCCCTGGAACAACTGATGGATCAGCTGGCCCCACTGCTTTTGGTGAGTTTTGGCGATAATCACCTGACCAGCCAGTTGCCTCCGGCAGATACCCTGGTTCCGGCAGGCGGCCCCGGTTTCCGGTACCTTCTGGCCCCTCCTATTGAACAACTTAACCAGCAGACAGAAGCCGTAAAGCCCCTCAAAAAACAACTCTGGGCGGGGATCCTGCAACTGCTGCAATCCTGAACAACCTATGGAACTGATCTTTGCAACCAATAACCAGCACAAAGTCCGCGAAATTCAACACATCGTGCCCGCAGGCATCCGGATCACCAGTTTGTCCGGGGCAGGCATAGAGATTGATATTGAAGAACCACACCATACCTTCCGGGAAAACGCGTCGGAGAAATCCCATACCATATACCGCCTTACCGGGAAGGATTGTTTCAGCGAAGATACCGGGCTGGAAGTGGACGAACTGAACGGAGCACCGGGAGTGAAGAGTGCCCGCTTTGCCGCTCCCGACGAAGCATATTCCGGTAATATCGACAAACTCCTGAAAGTATTGGGGCATGCCCTGAACAGGAAAGCCCGATTCAAAACGGTGATTTCCTTAATTTTAGATGGTAAGGAATATTTTTTTGAAGGGGTGTGTGAGGGACAAATTCTTATGGAACCCCGGGGGAACCAGGGATTTGGATACGACCCCATTTTTGTACCGGACGGAAGTAACCGGAGCTTTGGGGAAATGTCCCTGGAAGAGAAACAATTATTCAGTCACAGGCGCAAAGCTACCGACCTGCTGGTGAAATTCCTGCAGCAGCAGTACCGGTAGCGTAAATAGCCGGAGAAACAAAAAAAGTGCAGCAAACAGGCAACCAAAATATCACGGATACCGACTTAATCAAGGGATGTATTGCCGGAGACCCCCGCAGCCAGGAACTCCTGTATGAGCGGTTTGCGCCGAAAATGTACGCAGTCTGCCTGCGGTATGCAGGCAATAACGACGATGCCCAGGACCTGTTACAGGAAGGATTTATCAAGGTCTTCAGGAACCTGGAGAAATTCAGGAATGAAGGGTCTTTTGAAGGTTGGCTCAGAAGGGTTTTTGTCAATACCTCCATTGAACATTATCGACGGAAAGTTCACCTGAACAGTATCTCTGAAAAGGAAGAAGTAGGTATTGAGGATGCTTCGGTTTCTGTGCTGGATCAATTGGCAGAAAGAGATATCGTTCAGCTGGTCCAGGAATTAAGCCCGGGATACCGGGCAGTCTTCAATCTTTATGTAATTGAAGGTTATTCGCACAAAGAGATCGGAGACATTCTTGGAATTTCAGAAGGTACCAGTAAATCGCAACTTGCAAGGGCTAAATCGATCCTGCAGAAAAAAGTTGCCGAATATTTAGGGGAAAAAAGAAAATAACCACCAACTGATGAACGATCCTTTACACGATAAAATGTTTAACTGGCAAGCTGACCCTCCTGCCGGAACCTGGGCGATGATTGCCCGGGAACTGGAAGAACTGAATGCCGAAAAAAAACTTGCCCGGCGGATCACCGCCCTGGAAGTTAGCCCTCCCTCCCAACACTGGCAGGCTGTACGTGAGGGCCTGGCCGCTCCGATTTCTGCCCCCGGATCCAATAAGGAAAAAGCGAAGGTGGTACCCATTCGACCGCTGGCACCATACCTGTTCCGCTATGGTGCTGCAGCGCTTGTGATCGGTGTGCTGGCCTGGTTCCTGGTGGGCTCCGGTGAGGATCAGCCGGGACAAAAAGCCACCGCATCTCTGGTACCAGTAGAACCACCGGCGGCTTCCCCTGCCACTTCTGTAGTTCCCCCTACCTCCGAACCCGCATCACCCGAGGCAGCCCCGCTGAACCTTTCCCTTTCATCCGCTACCACCGGTTTAATAACCGCCCCTCAGAAACAGGAAAGCCAGGCTGCAGAGCAAAGACAACCCCAGCACGCTTTTATCCGGAACGGGGGTGACCCGCAACCGGAAAGTTCCAGGGGCTCCATCAACATAAACATGCCCCGGCCACCAGAAACCCCGCAACGCTCCCTTTATGTTCAAAGTGATGACGAAGGATATGTATACATCCGGCACAGCAATGGTGAACGGGTGCGCCTGTCCACCAAATTTGCCATCCCCTCTGACATGGTGCGCTGACTGTTAT
>CBFGLD010000180.1:0-6136 GCA_965649495.1 uncultured Flavihumibacter sp.
TTTTGAACGCCGTTTTTAATGGCTTCCACTACACCCAGTCGCTGCCAGCGGATATATTCTTCTGCCGACAGGAAGTCGTATGGAACATTCAGGTAATTGGTTCCCTTGCGGGCTTTCAGGCTTACCGAAGCCTTTCCGGCCTTTCCTCTCTTGGAGGTGATCAGGATCACACCATTACTGGCCCGTGCTCCGTAAATGGCGGTGGCAGACGCATCCTTCAGTACTTCTATGCTTTCAATTTCCTCGGGATTGATATCACTGAGTGACCCACGGATCTGGCCGTCCATCAGAATGAGGGGGCTGCCGCTTCCGTCAAAATTGGTTCCACCGCGTAATACGATACCGGGCAATGAACCCGGTCTACCCGTACCAGTGGATACCCGCAGGCCCGGGATTGTTCCGGCCAGTGCCTGGGCAGGGTTGGAACGTACTCCTGTTTCCAGGATCTTATTGTCGAGTTTGGAAATGGACGACGTAACCTTGGAACGTTTGATGGTTCCATAACCCACCACCACTACCTCTTCCATCTTCTGGCTGGAAGTGGTTAATATAATGGTGAAATCAGAACGCTCCCCTACCGACAGCTCCTGGCCTTCGTAACCCAGGTAACTGATCACCAGGATGTCCTGTGGAGTGGCTGGTAACTGAAATACCCCCAGTGCATTGGTCTGGGTCCCGGTTGTAGTTCCTTTCAGGGTGATACTCACTCCTTCCAGGGCTTTACCGTCTTCGGCTGCGGTCACTTTACCGCTGATGTTTTTGACCTGGGCGAAACTGAATGCCCAGCATAGCAAGCCTGCCAAAAGCGTAAGTATTCGCCGGCAAGTAGTCGTTTTTCTCATAACAGTTGAATTATTAAGTATGACATAATAAAATTAGTACTTTGTGTTTAGTAACAAAAAAATATTTTGAAAATTATTTGGTTGGTGTTGGTAACCTGAAAAGTTTATTTTTACACTTAATCAGGTATTACATAATCAGTGCTATGGCAGTCAATGCATTAATGGAAGATTTTAAATCTCTCGATACGAGTTCGCTGGTGGATAAAGTTGAGGCGAAACTGGTTCAACTCCTCCAGGAAAGAAAGCTGAAAGTGGGAGATGCCATACCCAAGGAGCTGGAACTGGCCGAAAGCCTCGGCGTCAGCCGTACCGTTATCCGGGAAGCGCTGCTCCGACTCCGGGTCATGGGTCTGATCGAATCCAAAAAGAAAAAGGGAGCCGTTATCACCAGTCCCGACCTCTTCGGGGTCATAGGTAAGAGTATGAACCCCCATATCCTGGACCAGGATACCCTTAGGGAAATGTTTGAACTGCGGCTGGTTCTGGAAATTGGCATGGCCGATTTCATCTTTCAGCGCATCACACCCGCAGACATAGCAGAACTGAAACAGATCGTAGCCGATGAACCGGATGCCTCCCAGCTACACCTCTTTAATATTGATCATGAAATCCGCTTCCACGGCAAGCTGTACGAAATCACCGGCAATGAAACCATGAAAAAATTCCAGCGTTTACTGCTGCCCGTTTTTGACTATGTACATCATAGTGGTTTGCTGAAGAAGAAACCATCCACAAAAAGATTCGTTTCCCACAAGGGACTGGTCGATATCATTGAAAACGGTTCTCCGGAAATGTTCCGCAATGCCATGCGTAATCACCTGGAATCGCATTTCAGCCGCTTATTTGATTGATAGATCAAGGCGGCAAAACCGCTATTTTTTCTTTTTCTTCTTTTTTGAAGGAGGAGATTTTTCAGCCTCTGCCAGCAAAGCGCGCCAATTGTCGTGCGGCGTTTCTTCGGAAAATGCAAGGGTCTCGCGGTAAGTACCCTTATCTATTCTCATTTCGCGGATATCTTTCCCTATATATTGCTGGATGGCTTCCAGTAATGGTTTTTCTTCTTCACTGCAGAAGGATACTGCCTGGCCTTTCTGGACCCCCCTACCCGTCCGCCCTACCCGGTGCACATAATTCTCGGGAACATCCGGAATATCATAGTTCACTACATAATCCACTTCAGGGATATCTATTCCCCGCGCGTTTACATCCGTAGTGATAAGCAGTTTAACTGCCCCGGTCCGGAATTGCTCCATCACCTCAAGGCGGTTGTCCTGCTCCTTGCCGCCGTGCATGACCACACTCTCGATCCCCACCCTTTTCATGGCTGCAGCCACCCGCTCTGCCCGTACCTTGGTTCTCACAAATACCAGCACTTTTGATTCAGGAAGCTCCTTTAAGAGCCTTTCCAGGAAAAACCGTTTATCATCCATTTCTACCCAGGCCACTGCATGTTCTACATTGCGGGATACCGGGTCCTGGGGAGAAACCTGGATCCGGATCGGGTTTCGTACCATGGCATAAGCCAGGTCCTTGATCTTTTCATTGATAGTGGCAGAAAAAAATAAGGTCTGGTGTTGAAAACTCAGTTTTCGTTTGATATCCCGGATGTCCTTGTTAAAACCAAGGTCCAGCATATGATCCGCTTCATCCAGGACCAATACCTGCACGGTTCCCAGGTCAAGATGCTGCTGGTGGATTAAATCGAACATCCTGCCGGGGGTTGCTACCAGTACATCTACTCCACGGCGCAGCGCTTTCACCTGTTCTTCCTGCTCTACCCCACCAAATAATCCCAGTACCTGCACATCTGTATACCGCCCCACCTGTTCAAACACACCCGCTATCTGAATGGCCAGTTCGCGCGTAGGAACCATTACCAGGCACCTCACCCGGTGAACTGGGCGTTTTCGCTGTAACTGTTGTTGCAGCAGGTGAAGAATGGGAATAGCAAAGGCAGCTGTCTTTCCAGTTCCCGTCTGTGCTATGGCCAGCACATCTTCCCCTTTCAGGATAGATGGTATGGCCTTATACTGTATGTCGGTCGGACGCTTGAATCCAAGTTCCGCCAGGCTTTCCTTAATATCGGGCGATATATGATATTGATCAAATCTCATAATGAAACCGCCCGAAAGTAAAGAATGATCCCCATATTCCTGAAAATGCATCACCCAAGGGTGATGCATTTTCAGGTTCGGAGGCGCAGGCTGCTTACTTTACTGTGTATACAGACGCGATTGGTATAGTATTTTTCCGGAAAGGTCATGAATGTTTACCAGGCCAATGGATTGTGGTGAGTGCTGTACTTCCACCAGCAGTTCCTGGCTTAGGCCGGTTAACTGGAATTGCTTGCTGCCACACAATTGACCATTGAGATTATGGACCGAAACACAAACATTTTGTGCTTCGGAGGCCCGTACCTGCACCTTCAGTTGGTGCTGTTTTAATTGCAGGATCCCCACACTGAGTACTGCATCGCTGATACCTGCTACTGAAACCGGGCGCGTATATGTATGCCTTCCGTGCTCATCCGTTTGCCGCAGGCGATACCAGGTTCGTGCGCTGCTTTCCCTCCGGTCCATGGCCTGGTATCTTTTCCTTCCCCTCACAGAGGGATCGCCCTGCTGCCTGCTTATAATCTCCCATGCCTGCTGGTCAGGGCTCCGCTGCACGGTGTACTCCACTTTTCCGGGTTCGTCCTCCACCTGCCAGTCAACGGTTACCACCCCATTGGATCGCCTGGCTGTAAGACCCGTAATACGTAGCGGCAACACTACCAGCTTATTCATAAAGAATGGCCGGAAGAAAATAGAAGTATGGCGCTGCTGCGTGGTTTTGCCAGAAGCAATGGAACCATTCCGGTATGACAGGCTGCTCACCTGGGCAAAGTTCATCTGGAACATGGCCTCGCGCCGGCTACTGTCGATCAGATTTATGGTATTTACCCGGCCGATCGCCTTACTTTTGGTGCCATCAAAAGAAACCGTGAGCGTAGTGGGTTCCTGCACGGCATACCCACCAGGCGTACCCGCTTCAATGAATTCCTTGAGTCCCGAATTGTCGCCGTCCACATCCACGGCCGTTACCGAAAGACAGGGAAGGATTGTATCCTTTTGAGTGCCCGCTTTCTTAAAAAAGATCTTCCAGTCCAGGTAAGAAGTGTCGAAATTACCCTGGTGCGAGTGATTCACATAAGGCTGCCAGGCGTCATCGTATCCCTGACCGGCATCGGATTTGGTGGCATCCATCTTTCCCAGCAAAATGGTCGCATTTTTAATCGCCTGGATCTCGATGTACACATCGATACCCGGCGCAGCCGAAAAAAAGACCCATTGGTCCCCTATTTTGGTACTGCTGGTAAGTCCCTTCACTTTTTTGGGATTCTTCATCGAAAAATTGGGAGCGCCACTGCATTGTGCATGGGTGCTGTGCATACCGGCCACCAGGCCAGTCACCCATAACAAGAGGATCGGCAGGATTTGGCTTCCCCTCCAGTTGATGATTCGCAAATGTTTTTGGGTAGATCTTGGGTTCATAGGCACGAATGTTTAGTTTTCTAATAAGAAACCATTAGGTTTCCGCCCTTCAACGCCGGCGGACAGCCGAATAGTGTATCTGGTCCCGCATTTAATTAGGAATAGTATTTTGCATCGTAGAAACACGGCAATACTATGTTGAGAAGCGAGGCGAATAGTACGATACGGCTGGCACTACCCATTATTATAGGTGAACTGGCGCAGATGGCGCTGCACATTATTGACGCGGCCATGGTCGGAGCCATCAGTTACAAACACCTGGCTGCTGCGGCCCTGGTGCTGAACACCATGAACATCCCTTTTGTGATCGGCATCGGCATGACCATATCTGTTTCCCAAATGGTGTCTATGGCCCATGGACGCCGCGATACCCAACAGGTGTCTCATTATCTTTTTAATGGATTTATACTTTGTGCAATCACTGCTTTACTCATATCCGCCCTGCTGCTGTTGGGCAAACCCATCCTCTACCACCTCAAGCAAGACCCCGAAGTGGTAGAACTGGCTATTCCGTTCATGGAACTAATGGGTATTTCAATCATCCCGATGTTGTTTTTCATGACCCTCAAACAGTTTACGGATGGACTGGAATTTACGCGCACCGCCATGTTGCTGTCCCTGTCGGGGATGCCGATCAATATTTTGCTGAACTGGCTGCTGATCTATGGTAACCTGGGCTTTCCCAGGCTGGAATTGCTGGGTGCCGGCTGGGCCACCCTCATCACCCGCAGCCTGCTATTCCTGGTACTGGCCATCGTTATTCTGAGCCACAAGACATTCTGGCGCTATGTTGCGGTCCGAAAAAAACAATGGGTGTTAAAGCTGCAAACCATCCGCGAATTGCTACACATCGGGATTCCCAGTAGCCTGCAGATCGGGATGGAAGCCGGCGCCTTCGCTGTTTCCGGCATCATTATCGGAACTCTGGGAGCGGTTTCCCAGGCGGCTCACCAAATCGCATTGAGCTGCGCCTCCTTTACGTTCATGGTATCGATGGGATTGTCGCAGGCGGGATCTATCCGGGTCAGCAATGCCTACGGGCGGGGCGATTGGCACAAGATCCGGCTGATTGGAAAAAGCACCCTGCTGACCGCATTATTTTACGGCTTATTCTGCGCCATCGTTTTCGCACTCTTCCGCAACCAGTTGCCCGGTTTTTTCAATAAGAATGCGGAAGTGATCACACTGGCAGCCACCCTCCTGCTCTACGCTGCCATTTTCCAGATATCGGATAGCACCCAGGCTATCGGAGCCGGATTATTACGGGGCATCAAGGATGTTAAGCTGCCTACCTTGTTGGTAACCATTGCCTATTGGGTGGTGGGGATACCCGTAGGGTATTTCTTCGCTTTCCACGGGGGACTGGGCGCTGCGGGTATGTGGCTGGGTTTTATCGTGGGTCTCTCCCTTGCTTCGGGATTCCTGGTATGGCGATTCCTGAAGTTTAACGCTACCAGAAATACTTAGATACTGATACGTGCTGATTTTCATTTGCTTGTAAAAAACTGGATAACCTGTGGTAAAAATTACAGGCCTAAATTACCTGCTTGGCATTGATTTTGGGGCATGAAAAACAATTCGTACCAACTGTACCTTATTGAACCAAATCTCTTCCGGGATACCCGGGACGTTTCAATCAAGTTTAGTTGGTAGGATGGTATCAGTAACCGCTGCCATGGTAAGGGGCTTATCATGCGACTGGTATGCTGAACGGTTTATGCAGCAGATTTTTAAAAACCAATAAACTTGAAAAACCGATGA
>CBFGLD010000181.1:0-6135 GCA_965649495.1 uncultured Flavihumibacter sp.
GACCAGGGTAATACCATTACCCTGCTGCTTCCTTCTTCCAACCTGATCACCGCCTCCGCGGGAACCTTAGCACCTCGTGCACTGTCCACCAATGGCCCGGGGTATTCCATCAATATCGGAGCAGGAGGCATTTTCATCAATGCCAGTGGAAGTTCCTCCGGGTACAGCGTATTCGTTTCCGATTCTTTCCGGATTGCCACCGGCGGGAAATACATCCACCGAACCCGTACGGCTCATGCGGAACTGGTTCAGAAACTGAGCAGGGCTCCGGATACGAATCATGGGATATTCCGTTTTGAGAATACAGATGCTGCCTCAACGATATCGCTCAGCAACCGGGTTTTTGGGAGCCTTGAATTATCCTCGGAAGGCACCAGCAATGATACCACCTCTTATTCCTCATCGGGTACCAGCCCCGTTTTAATCAGGGGCAACCTTCACATTGGGAAAGGAGTTTCCCTGGCCTTACATTTTTCGGATACCATCCAGGTAGAGGGGGACCTCATCCTGGAACACTGCAGTTTTAATATGTCCAGCAGCATCCGGTCGCTCGTAGTAAACCTGAAGGGCAATTGGATGCAGCAAAACGCCCGGATGTATGAATCCAATTCCTCTTCTCACAGCGGTACCCTGTTGCTGTCCGGAAATGCTACCCAACTGTTGCGGGCAACAGGTAGTATCACAGACAGTATCAGGCTTGTAATACAAACGGATAACACTGTTATCATTGAAGCCCTGCCGCCCTTGCCGTATCAATTAGATTTGCGTAAAGGAGTGGTACGGGTGGAAGAAGGCAACAGAATGGAGCTGAATAGTACCGCATTTATTACGGCCGATAGCCTGTTGGCAAATACATTTATTGAAGGGGAAATAAAAAAGAACGGATTACTGAACCAGGACTTTTTCTTTCCTGTTGGATCTGCCGGACAGCAGCGGTGGATGAGGTGTATGAATGCTACCGGTGATATTGCTGTCAGGCATGTTCGCGCAGATCCTTACCAGCTGCACCCGATGGTGGGGGATGGACTGGATCATATCTCTCAAATGGAATACTGGTCGGTTCAGACTTCTCCCGCTACTACCGGAAGTATTGAATTGTCTTTTGAAAACAATTTCAGCGGTGGGGTTTCCGATCTTTCCAGTTTACGGGTGGCGGGAAACAAAGGTTTTGGCTGGACCGACCTGGGTAATATGGCTACTACCGGTAATGCCTTCCTTTCGGGATCTGTTATCACTGCCCCATTAGATCTGACAGAGGTTCAATACCTGACATTGGGCAGTGCCCTTTCCGGGGCTAACACCTTGCCTGTCCTGATTCAAAAACAATGGATGGTATATGGTGGTGGTCGTTGGTCCATTCTTTGGGAAACCGCCGGGCAGGATGAAAGGGGCAGCTTTGATGTGGAGCTTTCTGCTGACGGCATTCATTTTAATTCTGTTGAAAGTATACCTGGGGCCACCAATCAATACGAATACCGATCAGCATTGCCGCCTCAATGGCAAAAGGGATTTTGCCGGCTGCGGATAACAGGCGCAGAAGGAATACCCCGGTATGGTGCAGTGTTGCGATTTGGCCAGGAGCACATCCCTTTGGTAAGGCTGGGGCAGTCCGGGCAAGGAGTATGGTTACAAACGAACAGCAATGATCGTATGCGCCTGTCCGTTGAATTCATAAATCTGTCCGGGCAGCGGGTAAGGCAGGATATTATTAATGTGCTGCCAACACCTATGCTGTTCCGTTTGGATACTGGCAGCCTCCGGCCCGGACTATATATAGTACGGATAAGCTCAGGAGGCCAGGCATTATTAGTAACAAAATTACTTCTTTAATAAACCATTCACCATTTTCCGGTAAGCGGAAGCCTGTTCCTTATCCTCCCGGATAAAGCCATTGTCTTCCAGTCTGCCGACAACAGCTTCCAATTCTTCTTTACTATCATATACCATTTGACGGAATGGATTCTGGTAATCTTTTGCGCGGGTTGATTGAACACGGGCGGATAATTCTTTCCTGAATTCAATGCTTTTTTCCAAAAGCATCCGGACTTCCAGCGGTTCGGCCTGGAGGTCTTTCCCGTGCCGCATTTTGTAGATAGCAATGGCATGTGCCAGTTTCCGGGCAGAATAGGATTCACTGCAGGAACGATACAAATCATGTAAACCGGCCCATCCGGAAATTTTACCTTTTTTGATTTGCTGCAGCCATTCCTGAACCGTATCCGATTCAATCAATTGGCCTCCTATGTTATCCCAGTCTTTGGGCCTGGATGCTTTGGGGAGTTTGGCCACCATCCGGTTGAAAGTGCTTAATGGATTTGCACGGAAGTGAACAGCAATCTCCCTGGCAGCATAGTAATCCAAAATTGCGGAATACCAGGCATAGGCTATAGCAGCTTTCCTGATAATTACAGGCCGGTGACTGTTCTCCGCACCGTTGAGTTGTATTTCCAGGTCTGCAATAGCATCCTGGCCTTCCAGTAAGAGGCTGCGCCCTTTCTTTCGAATATTTTTTTCGGTTACCGGACGTGCATGATGCCGGTACCATGCTTCTCCTGTTGCTGTTTCGAGAATTTCCATAGCTCTCCAGAGTTCATTTGCTGTATCCGGTGCCAGGAAATCATATTCTATAAATTGTGTCGGGTCTGTCCTTTGATCGCGCGCCACATATTTCCAGCTGTTACGTGCCAACGCATACATATTATGTTGAAACCAGTAACCCGGCATAACGATCAGCCTGTCATTGGAGACATCATTGCTGACCAGTGAAAAGGGGAGTTCAATATTTAGTTCCGCAGGGAAATCGCCCTTTGCCAGGATCGTGAAAGAGGCAAATTTTGAATTGTGTTTCAGGCTCACACATAAGCCAGGCCAAAATCCACGCCCGGCTATCAATTCACCGTCTGCACCTCTTGAATTATGGTTGGATCCAATGGTGGCCCCGGCAGCCATATTGCTTTGCCCCATGATCAGCGACGCACACAGAAAGGAGTTGTTGTGGTGTTGCTCGTGTGAAGGAAAGATAAGTGAATTCAATACTTCACAACAGGAAATCGTTGCATTATTTCCGAGGTAGGAGTTGATAAGCCGGGCTCCATATTTCAGTTGTGAATGGCTCGCCATTACAAACCGGACTGCCTTCACACCATAAAAGATCCTGCAGCCTACACCGATTATTCCGTTTACCAGCTCGCAACCTTCGCCCACCTGGGTACGGGCCTCCGGAGTGGAATTAATGGTGATATTCTTGATTTTATTGGCCCCCTTAATATATGCATCTGTACCGATCAGGGTATCCTTGATGATACGGCTGTTCTTAATCACAGTGCGGTCGCCTATCATGCCGTAATAGCCTCTCAGTGAGTCGTGACGAGCCTCTGTAAAAGCAACAAATTTTTCCTGGAGTAATCTGTCCTGGCGGTACCTGCTCCATAAGAAGGCATCTCCCGGTTGCATGCCATCAAAAGGTAAGATACTGCGCCCCCCGTTTTCATTACATACTTCCAGCCAGATCCGGATCTTTTCATCCTCCCCCGCTTTTATAATGCCATTACCAAACTTGGCATGGCTGGTGGTGGCCAGTTCATTGATATTGACCAGCATTACTTCGTTGCCTATAATGTAGTGGGAAAGATAGTTGACATTGTCTACCACAACATTATCACCAAAATCACTACTGATAATGGTACTGTTGTAAAGGCCTACCGGCATGCGAAGATTTTTGAATTCCAGGCAGTAAGGCTCCAGTTTGCCGATTCTGACCAATCCGAAGAACTTACAGTTCTTTACCAGTTCCGGGTTGAATGCATCAGATACCAGGATCTTATTCCAGTCATCACTTTGATTCCGGTTGCGAACCAACACTTCTATTTCATAAGCATTCAATTGCCTGTGTTGGGTGCCGCTGTTATTCTGCCTGTTGCGGAGGTAGTATTCATCCTGGTCCTGCGGTTGGTAAGCAGGTTCAATAAAGGTATATCCAAGGGCCTGGAGGGGACTCTTCCTGATTATGTTCATACACCGGGTTTGGTGAATTGTGAATTATTCAACGGTAACGCTTTTGGCCAGGTTGCGCGGCTTGTCAACATCAAAACCTTTGGCAACACCAATATAATAGGCCAGTAATTGCATGGGTATCACATTTACCAGTGGTGCAATTAACTCATCCGCATAGGGAACCACGATAGTGTCATCCGCTAATGAGCCGGCGGCATCATCGCCTTCGCTGACCACCGCGATCACCTTGCCTTTTCGGGCTCGAATCTCCTGCATGTTGCTCAGCACCTTTTCATGAAAACTGTCCCTGGTTGCTACAAAAAAGACAGGGAGCTTCTCGTCAACAAGGGCAATGGGACCGTGTTTCATTTCAGCAGCAGGATAGCCTTCCGCATGGATATAGGAAATCTCCTTCAGCTTTAAAGCACCTTCCAGCGCGATAGGGAAATTATATCCCCTTCCGAGGTACAGCGCGTCTGTAGCGTCTTTATACCGCAGCGCGATCTCCTTGATTTTTTCTTTCTGATCCAATGCTGCAGCAACTTTCTCGGGAACTTCGTTCAATTCATTGATCAGGTGGATGAACCGCTTTTCATCCAGGGTCCCTTTCATTTGCCCGATCTTTAACGCCATCATGGTTAATACCGCCAGTTGACCGGTGAATGCCTTGGTGCTGGCCACGCCGATCTCAGGTCCGGCATGCGTATAAGCACCTCCGTGAGAGATCCGGGCAATGGAGGATCCTACCACATTCACTACTCCCAGGATGATGGCCCCTTTTTCCTTTGCACTTTCAATGGCTACAAGGGTATCTGCCGTTTCACCGCTTTGGGAGATCGCAATGATGATATCGCCCTTGTTCACAACCGGGTTGCGATAGCGGAATTCGGAAGCATATTCAACTTCCACAGGTATGCGGGTCACCTCCTCAAAGATGTATTCCGCTACCAGGCCGGCATGCCAACTGGTGCCACAGGCAATCATTATGATGCGGTTGGCATTAATTAATTGTTCGGCATACTGCTCAATTCCACTCATTTTTATGGTTCCATGCTGGGCGTCCAGCCTTCCCCGCAAACAATCGAAAATAGTACTGGGTTGTTCAAAGATCTCTTTCAGCATGAAGTGGTCATAACCTCCTTTTTCAATGGCGGCCAGCTCCATGTCTAACTTAGTAATGAACGGAGTGATCCTTTCGTTACCCAGGTTCTTCAATATGAGTTCATCGGGTTTTATGATCGCTACTTCATAGTCGTTCACATAAACCACTTCTTTGGTGTATTCAATAATAGGGGAGGCGTCAGAAGCAAGAAAATGTTCCCCTTTCCCGATACCGATCACCAGGGGAGAGCCTTTCCTGGCAGCGATCAGGGTGTCCGGGTGCTCTTCATCCAATAACACGATCACATACGCTCCCACCACACGCTTCAGGGCGATTCGCACAGCCTCTTCCAGGGAACCGTCGTTATTGGTATATATATCCTCAATGAATTTCAACAATACTTCCGTATCGGTATCACTGGTAAACGAATACCCTTTTTTGATAAGCTCCTGCTTAATCTGTGCATAGTTCTCAATGATCCCGTTATGGATCATGGCCAGCTTCCCATTCCGGGATAGATGCGGGTGCGCATTCCGGTCACAGGGCTCTCCATGCGTAGCCCAACGTGTATGGCCGATACCGATATTTGAGTGCATATCTTTACCTACCAGGGTTTCTTCCAGGTCTGCTACCTTACCTTGTTTCTTATGAACATGAAGACCATTGTTGAGCAGTGCTACGCCGGCACTGTCGTATCCCCGGTATTCCAGGCGCTTCAATCCTTTTAATATCACGGGATAGGCTTCCCGATGTCCGATATAGGCTACAATTCCACACATTTACGGTATCAATTTTATAGGTCCGGTAATAAAAATAAGCCGCAAAAATACGCAAAAAAAATTAAGCAATCGATTGCGTAGCTGTCGGAACAAGGGTTACTGTACTGGATGACCCCGCTTAAAGGAGTATTCCCCGCAGGAAAAAATAAGCCACCGAAAAATAAATGATCAGGCCCGTTACATCCACCAGGGTGGCCACAAAAGGTGCGGAAGATACCGCCGGGTCGGCACCTGCCCGTTTGAGGAAAAGGGGCAGCATCG
>CBFGLD010000182.1:0-6090 GCA_965649495.1 uncultured Flavihumibacter sp.
CCATTAGCGAACGACTTGCTTCTAACATATACGTGGCTTATGATGCAGCAAATCAAAGATGATGTTTCCTTAAGTGAAGTGCACGGGTCCGTTGACACTACGCGACCCACCGGTTTCTGGAAAAAGATCCTCTCCTTTCTGGGTCCCGCATACCTCGTCAGTGTTGGTTACATGGACCCAGGTAACTGGGCAACGGATCTCCAGGGAGGCAGCCAGTTCGGCTACTCCTTGTTGTGGGTGCTGCTCATGAGTAACCTGATGGCGCTGTTGCTGCAAAGCCTCTCTGCGCGGTTGGGGATAGTACGTGGCCGCGACCTGGCCCAGGCTAACAGGGAAGCCTACCCGCCTGCCATTAACTTTATGTTGTACATCCTGGCGGAAATAGCCATAGCAGCCACCGACCTCGCAGAAGTACTGGGTATGGCCATTGGCATTCACCTGCTTACCGGCCTGCCCTTGTTTGCCGGTGTTGCCATAACAGTGCTGGACACCTTCCTGCTGCTCTACCTTCAAAAATTAGGTATGCGCAAAATGGAACTGTTCATTATCGGTCTCATATCCATCATTTTTATCTCTTTCCTGATTGAAATGATCATGGTTCGTCCCCACCTGCCGGAAGTGGTTACCGGCCTGGTTCCTTCCATCCCCAATAATACCGCTTTATATATAGCCATTGGAATCATAGGCGCTACGGTTATGCCCCACAATCTTTACCTGCATTCTGCGCTGGTGCAAACACGTAAGATCAAAAACGATGAGGAAGGCAAAAGAAAGGCGATCAAAATGAATATCATGGACAGCGCCATCGCGCTGAACCTGGCTTTTTTTGTAAATGCCGCTATCCTGGTGCTGGCCGCCACTGCTTTTTTCAAAACCGGCCGTACCGATGTTGCCAGCATCGAAGACGCCCATCTGTTGCTCGATAACCTCCTCGGCTCAAAGCTGGCGCCTGCCCTCTTCGCCATTGCTTTGATTGCTGCGGGTCAGAGCTCCACGATAACGGGTACCCTGGCCGGACAAATTGTTATGGAAGGTTACCTGCGCCTGCGTATCAATCCCTGGCTCAGGCGACTGCTCACCAGGATGCTGGCAATCGTTCCTGCACTGGTGGTAATTTATTTTTTCGGTGACAACCAGGTGGATGCCATGCTTATCCTAAGCCAGGTCATTCTCAGCCTCCAGTTGGGTTTCGCCATCATTCCGCTGATCCATTTCGTCAGTGATAAAGAAAAAATGGGGAACTTTACCATCGGACCCATTACCAAAGGGGCCGCCTGGCTCATTGCAGTTATTCTAGTTACCCTTAACCTCCGGATGGTGATCGGTGAAGCCATTACTTATATATCTAACAGTAACAACTACCTGCTGATAGCCCTGATACTGGCAGGCTTGTTCATCCTGGTGAGCCTGTTGGCAACCATCACCTTTTACCCCTTCTTTCAACGCCTCCGCAAATCGATACCTGTTGCTATTCATGAAACAACGCCCAGCCTTGACCTGCAACCAATGAAAAGATATGAACGTATTGCGGTGGCATTGGACTTTAGCCAGTACGACAATAAACTCCTTACCCATGCTATCTCTCAGGGCAAAAAAGGAAGTACCATCATCCTTATCCACATCATAGAAAGCGTAACGGCAAAGTTCTACGGCAACACCAGTGAAGACATGGAGTCGCAGCAGGATGAGGCCCGCCTGGAATCGTATGCTTTACAGCTGCGCAGTGAGGGCTACCCTGCCATCGCCCGGTTAGGATACGAGTCAAGGAACGCAGCTATCGTCCGGATAACCCTCGAAGAAAAGGCGGATATTCTGGTTATGGGTGCTCACGGGCACAGCGGCATGGCAGATATCCTGTACGGCGACACCATCAACAGGGTCAGGCACCAGCTTCGCATACCGGTACTGGTGGTTAATGTATAATCAGCGCTGCTGCCGTAACAAATGCTTCAGCCTGCTGAAGGTTTCCGGCTTGATGTGCAGGTAGGATGCGATGTATTTCTGCGACACCCGCTGCAACATATCCGGATGGCGTTGTACATATTGAAGAAAGCGCTCGCGCGTACCCAGGCGTAACATGGCAAGGTCACGAAGCTCTTTTCGCACATACATCTGTCCGGCCATCAGTCGACCTAACTTATTCAATTCCGGGATCCGGGTGTACAATTGTTCCAGGTCATCATAATGGATCGACAACAAAACCGAGGGTTCAATCGCTTCCACATAACATAAAGATGGTTGCTGGGTATGAAAGGACAGTTCCGAATGAATGAAGTGCCCTTCGGTAGATAACTGCTGCGTGAATTCCATCTTGCCGCTAACAATGTATTTGCGGACCACCCCTTTTAGTATATAATTAAAATATCGGTCTACCTGCCCGGGGGCAACAATAATTTCACGACGCGTAAACGTTCGTATTACCATGCTTTTTTTCAGTTCATTGAACTGTTCTTCCGTAAGCCCCGAGTTGGCATTGAAGCCGGCGAAAAGTTTCCTGAGCTCCACCTGGTATTGATTCATGGGCGTTTCTGGCATGGCGATCAGATTTTCGGCTTTTCAGCCACAAATAATTTTTTATACCTGCTGAAAGTCTCCGGTTCAATATTCAGCAGGGAGGCCAGGTATTTCTGTGGCACCCTGCTGATCAATCCGGGCCGCTCTTCCATCAGGCTCAGGAACCGCTCTTTCGGACTCTGTGTCAGTTTTGAAATATCCTGCTGCTCCTTATAGAGCAACCATTTCATAATGATCAGCCGGCCGAGCTTTTCAAAATTCGTGCTATAGGCGAAGAGACTTTCCAGTGAGGAACGCGTTAGAAAACCCAGGGTGCAGGCTTCCATAGTTTCTACCACATAGTCGGAAGGAACGCCACTCAGGAAGGAAACACTCGATGTGATGAGGTCGCCTTCCGTACTGAGTTGCATGGTCACTTCATCTGCATTGCGGTAAAAATATTTGCGCACCAGCCCGCTCATGACAAAATAAACATGCTGCTCCACCTCCCCTACCCGTGTCAGCACCTGTTTCGGCGCACAGGTCATTACCTGCAGGTGTTTTTGCAACAATGCTTTTTCATCCTCACTCAGCGCTACAAAACTGATCATATAGGAAAAGGCGTCTTCCGGCATCCGCATGACTTATATATGCAAAGCTAACCTGTATGGGACATTTTTGTCATTTGTTTTTTTACTCATTTACCTTAGGTTTGCAGACTTGCATCAATAAATCAGGCAACAATGAGTAAAAAAATCAAAGTAACCAATCCGGTTGTTGAGCTGGATGGAGATGAGATGACACGGATCATCTGGCAATTCATCAAAGACAAACTGATCCTCCCGTACCTGGAACTGGACATCAAATATTACGACCTGGGCATCGAACACCGGGACGCCACCAACGACCAGGTGACCATCGATGCGGCTAATGCCATTAAAGAATATGGTGTGAGCATCAAATGTGCTACCATTACCCCGGATGAAGCCCGCGTAAAGGAATTCAACCTGAAACAAATGTGGAAGAGCCCCAACGGCACCATCCGCAATATTCTGGATGGCACTGTTTTTCGGGAACCGATCGTTATCAATAATATTCCCCGCCTCGTCACAAACTGGACCGCTCCCATCATTGTGGGAAGGCACGCATTCGGCGACCAGTACCGTGCTACCGATACTGTTATCAGGGGTAAGGGAAAACTGACCATGACCTTCACACCCGAAGATGGTGGCGAACCGCAAACATTTGAAGTGTTCAATTTTAAGGGAGATGGTGTTGCCATGTCTATGTATAACACCGATGAAAGTATCCAGGGATTTGCCCGCAGCTGTTTCAATATGGCCCTGAGCAAAAAATGGCCCCTGTATCTTTCCACCAAAAACACCATCCTCAAAAAATACGATGGTCGTTTCAAAGATATTTTCCAGGAGATTTACGACAATGAATTTAAGACGGCTTTTGATGCCGCCGGCATTGTGTATGAGCACCGCCTCATTGATGACATGGTGGCCAGCGCCCTGAAGTGGAACGGCAATTTTGTATGGGCCTGTAAGAACTACGATGGCGATGTGCAAAGTGATACCGTGGCGCAGGGATTTGGTTCACTCGGACTGATGACCTCCGTACTGATCACTCCCGATGGTAAAACCCTGGAATCAGAAGCCGCTCATGGTACGGTTACGCGCCATTACCGCGACCACCAGGCCGGTAAACCTACTTCTACCAACCCCATCGCTTCCATCTTTGCCTGGACAAGAGGACTGGCATTTCGTGGAAAGCTCGACGGCAACCAGGAACTGATTGATTTTGCCAATGCACTGGAAGCAGTTTGCATCGAAACCGTTGAAAGCGGTAAAATGACCAAGGACCTGGCCGTTTGTATCCATGGTAATAAAGTCAGCCACGGCGCACACTATCTCAATACCCAGGAATTCCTCGATGCCATCGATGAAAACTTACGGAAGAAAATGGGATTATAATACCAATTAAAAAAGCAGGAATTTCTCCTGCTTTTTTTACCTCTTTATAATCCAGTATTAACTGGTTTTTTTATTCCCGGTCGTTTGTACCGGTGCCGCCTGGCTTCTTTCAGCATCATGCCGACGTGCCTGTTCCTCCTGTTCCCGCACCGCTTTACGCATTTGCTCAATCTTACGCATCAATATCATCTTATCGGGCATAGGTTGACTACTGGGAAGTTTTTTTCTTTCCGGGCTGTTTAATTGCATACGGATAGGTGCCTGCGCTTTCAGGCTTCCGGTTGCTGCAACCAGCAAGCCTGACATAATGATGTATTTGATAATATTTTTCATAAGTTCTTTTTTATTGGATTTTATTTTACGCTAACCAGGACATTGATCTTACCTACTCCATTACCGTTATAATCCTGCAGGGCCTTTCCAAGTACCTGGCCAACCCTAACCTTATCGGGATCAGCTTTCATGGCAACACCACTTAGAGAAGAGGTAACTAATAGATCTCCGCGCTTAATGGCTCCGCCTTCGAGGCACACTTTGGTAGGAATCACACCTATAACACCCATCGGTACCCCATCATCCAGCCTACCGTTCACCGCATCTTCTTCTGTCAGCAGCAATCCTGGTTTAGTAGCATATACCCCGGCTACAAGGGTGGAATAAGGTCCGGATGATTTTACCATTTTGCGGTCTCCTTCTGTTGATATCTCCAGTACATCTCCCGGCTCATAACTATTCACAGAACCTTCAACATGAAAGAATTCGGCAACGTCTGCTCCACCTGATTGGGTACCGTTGGCAAAGAATCCTTTACCCGAAGCGTCAAAGCGTATGCGGTTGGTTGTACCCACCTGGAACACTGCCAGGTTTCCGGAAGTTCCATCTGCCAGCCTGCCCACTAAAGCAGTACCACCACTGCCTCCTTCTGTATTGGCTTCTGCCAGAACCCCGATTCCAAAAGGAGCATTTCCCCTTATCCCTGCGCCAAATCCATAGTTGACACCCGATACGGCACCGGCAATATCACTTACGGTCATACCTGAAACGCCTTCACCACCACTGTTATGGATACCCCAGATACCCGGAGACTCCAGTGCATTTCCTACCGCAAACACGCCGCTGCCCTTGGTGCTGGTAACTGTCAGGCCATTATATTGTTCATTGGAGATCACCACCGCATCGTTTACATTTCCTTCGGTGGTAATGTCAAAGAATGCAGCGGATCCATTGGTACTCTTACCTACTATGCCATTACCGCTGGTGCTGAAGCCGTATACCCCTGCCTTGGTATTAGATTGGCCATATATGGCATTTCCTGTATTGGAAGTTCCATACAAACCAAAACCGCCTCCACTATGAACACCTTTCACTGCAATACCGTTTGAAGAGGTGGAACTTACTGTTCCGCTCACTGCGGCGGCACCAATGGATGGTGTAGCAGCCGTGATCCGTCCAGCCACCCCGGTTGCATTAGCTCCGGTTGAACTGTTTACTCCGGCCAGGGAAGAACCACCGTCTGTATTGGTGATAGCGAACAGGTCCGCGGTAGAGGCTGCGCTGCTGGTAAAAGGCAGCGTGAGTCCGCCGGATCCCGCATTATCAGCAGCAGGAGCCCAGGAGG
>CBFGLD010000183.1:0-6039 GCA_965649495.1 uncultured Flavihumibacter sp.
GGCAGGCATCCACAAATTCTCTCAGCAGGTCTGCCTTTCCCTCTCTCCAGGGGAGGGCCCGCACATTATATGGATTTACATCCGAGGGATACAAGGCAAATCCTGTTTCATGGGTGGCCGTCAGCAGCGCAAACCTGGCGCCGGCGCTCTTTGCAGCCAATACCCACTGCTCCATATCCAGTTCCCGGGGGCGGAATATCCGGTGGTCCGGAACAGGGGTCACCCGGTTGCGGCCCTGCTGGTACAGGCTGCTGTCAAATACATGCAGGTCATAGTGAAAGATGACCCCCAGCTCCGCCCGCTGCCAGGCGAGCTGCGCGGCATTGGGAACGGGCACATCGTGCAACCGTTCCTGTGCCCTGGTGCCTGCCTGCCACAACAACAGGCAGAAAAGTGCGCTTATTTTTGCTTTCATCTATTTTGTTTATTGATAGATCCTTACCCAGTCCACGTACATGGTTACCGGCAGTTGCTCCAGGTTCACCTTGCCTACCCAGCTGCCGCCTAATTGCTGGTCCACCAGCAGGTAAAAGGGCTGGTCAAAGGGCCACTGGCTGGGATCCACGCCCGCCACCCGCGGGTAGGTGAAGGTGGTGACGCCGTTTACCTGGAAGACCAGCTTATCGGGATACCATTCCAATCCGAAAACATTGTAACCGTCCCGGTCAAAGCGCGCCGTGCCGTAATGCGGCGGGTTCTTTTTTTCTTTCAGTTCCAGCGTGTACCAGGAATGTACGGTCTGGTAGATGCTGTCTTCGTAATTGAGGTGCTCCATGATATCGATCTCGCCGCCGCGGGGGTAGTTGCCGTAATGAGTGGTGGCGGGCAGCATCCACATGGCCGGCCAGGCACCCTGCGATGATCCCAGGCGTGCCCTTATCTCGATGCGGCCGTATAACCAGGCGAATTTGTCTTTCGTATATACGCCACCGGTAAGGAAGGGCCTGGGGTCCTTAGTGGTATCGGTATTGCGTATGCCGGTCAGTTCCAACCGGCCGTCTTTTAATGCATAACAGGCAGGCTCATCTGCTGTCATGTGGCGGTTCCAGTCCGACTTACCCGGACCAATGCGGCTCCACTTAGTGGTATCCAGCTCCGGCCCGTTGAACTCATCGGACCAGGCCAGCTTCCAGGGCTTTGTCTCCCGCCCTTCTTTCTGCACATAGTGGTTGCCGTTATGGATACTGTAGGGCCGCGTGCTGCAGCCGGCCAGCAGCAGGGTCAGCAACGGGGCCAACAGCAGGGGCAGCAGGCGCTGCAGCAGGGTGAGCGGCAGCAGGGTGAGCGGCATCAGTGTGGCCGGCATCTTCCCGGCGGATAGTATTCTTTTCATATTGGTGGAATGTATTTTAAAGGTAAAAAAGAGAAGCCGGTAAGAGTACCGGCTTCCTGCTAACCATGAGTCAACGACTGCTACCAAAAACTGCCTTAATCTAATGCACCTACGTTGGGCTCCAGGGGCCAGCCCGGGTTCTGGTAGATGACGGAACTATTTAAATCGCCTTGTGTCAGCGCAGTCTGCAGAAAATGATTGATGGCGATCGGCTCCAGGTAGTGCGCATAGGCCCACTTGTAACCATCCACCCAGAAATTACTGCTGGTCAGGTTCACGCGGTAGGGGCGCAGGTAATCGCTCTCGTCCTGTTTGGAAACATTGGCGGTCTTACCGGGAGTACCCGCTTCTATCAGCCTCGATTGGCCGCTGCCATCTTTATACCATTCCTGCATCGGTCCCCACAGGCGGAACCCTTCAATGATATAGGGGGTGGTCTTGAGCTGGTCCATGGCTCTCCAGCGCTTCAGATCAAAATAGCGGAGGCCTTCAGCGATCAGCTCTGACCTTCTCTCGCGACGGATATTGTACAGGATGGGGTCACCAAGGAGCTGCCCGGCTGAATAGGCGCCGAAATCGTTCTTAGCTTCTTCGGCCATATCGGTGGCGGCTACGGTGATCATATAATCTTCGTTTACTCCCGCCCGGCTACGGAGCGCCCTCCAGTACCCGTCGGCCTTTGCATTGACGACTCCTTCTTTCAGGTAGGAAGCTTCGATATAGTTCAGGTAGGCTTCCGCTGCCCGGAACACGATGCTGCCCGTGGCGCCCACATTGCCTTCTGCCTGCGATGAGAGATAAGACATTCCCTTCTTCAGCGCATAACCGGTAACGTAACGGGTCTCTGCCAGGCCGATTATATCGGGGTTGCCTTCCACGATGGGGTTTCCGCCTGCCGTCTTATCGGTAAAGCGAAGCTCTCCCGGAACCTTCATGAACAGCTGCAAACGGTTATCCCTACCCGCTTTAACATCGTTTACTAGCTCATCGCCCTGGTAGCCGGATCCATCGGCATAGATGGGAAGACCGTTGGCCATCAGGAAATTGTCCACCAGCCCGCGGGTGAAGCCGGTATTACCGCCGTTCTGGTTCACATAGTGCCCCACGTTATGGTTGATGCCCTTGGTGGGATCATAGGCTCTCCACAGCAGCACTTCGGAATACTTGCCGGCATTCAGGTCGCCGAACATAGTGAAATAAGGGTTGGTGGAGGAATTGTAGCCTTCATCTTTGGTATTGTTCACCAGCTGCACGGCATCGGCTACTTCTGCAGCCGCTTCCATGGCTTCGGTGAGGAAATGATCGATCTCGGCATCGATGTTAATGCTGAAATTCTCCACCTTACCATTGCCCGGCCAGTTGGCACCGCCCGGCACCTGCGCGGTTCCCTTGTGGTACTTCAGCCAGGTGGCTTCGTGCAGGGCCACCCTTGATTTGAAGAGCAGCGCCGCATATTTGTTGAGGCGGTTCTTCGCTCCCTGTGGTGCGGTTACCCCTAACAGTGTGATGGCGGAATCCAGGTCGCTCAGGATGAACCTGGCCACCTCATTTCGCGGTCTCCGTTTGGAGGCTTCCACCAGCACTTCCTTAACGTCGGGCAGGGTCTGCCGGATGATAGGATAGTCGCCGTAGGCCTGCACCTTATCGAAATATTCATAGGCTCTCAGGAAATAGCCTTCTCCTACATAATGGTCGATAGCCGAGGCCGCCCCGGTGAGGGTGCCTGCCTTCCAACGCGGCAGTACGGTCTCCAGGTAATAATTCAGTTGCCTGATATTACCGAAGTTCCAGCCTCCGCCGTCCTGTGGTACCCGCCATTCACCGGGCACCCAGCGCGTGGCTGCACCACTGCTGGCCTGGTTGTCGGTATGGTTGTCGATGCTGTGCGTTCCCGGTCCCCATCCACCATGCGTGGGGAAGTTATAACGGGCAATGGTATACGCCGCCAGGTCCGCTTCCCTTAAAAGGTATTGGTCGGGAGTGATATTGGACAGCGGCGGGCGGTCGGTGAATTTATTACAGGCCGCTGCCGACAGGGCCAGCAGGGCTATGATTCCTGTCTTTTTGATATTGATGATTGGTGTTTTCATTTTCTTGTTCTTTTTTCCGGACTTGATTAAAAGTTCACATTGAGGCCGCAGGACAACACTTTGGCGAGGGGATAGGTCTTCCCGTCGTTCCAGCCGCTGAGTGCTACCGTTTCCGGATCAAACGTGTCGATCATTTTGGTGAAGGTGAGGAGGTTCTCACCGGATACGAATACCCGCAGATTGCTTACCCCGATCCGGCGCAGGGTGTTCCTCGGTAAGGTATATCCCAGCTGGATATTCTTCACCCGCATATAGGCTGCATTCTGCAGGTAACGGGTCTGGGTCTGCTGGTTCTTCCCTGTATTGAAATAGGGCTTGGGGAAATAGGAGTTGGTATTCACTCCGGCTACACCGGCTTTCACCATGGTGGAGTTCTCATCCCTGAAGTAATCCATGTGGCTTTCGAAACCGGCAGACTGCCACATGCCGCCGTTGGCACCCCAGAAGTAGGGGCCGTTGGGCATCCAGTCGCGCTTACCAACGCCCTGCAGGAATACCCGCAGGTCAAAGCCCTGGTAATCGGCTCCCAGGTCAAAACTGTACCGGAACCTGGGGGCAGAGGAACCTATGATCCTGCGGTCGCCGGAGTTGCTCAGGGTATTGGCGCCGCCGTCTACCTTGCCGTCGCCGTTGAGGTCGGCATACATGATATCACCGGCACCCCAGTTGCCTCCCAGCGGTTGCGTGGTCTTGGCAAGATGGGCATCCATTTCTTCTTTCGTTTGCGCAATGCCGATAGTGGTGAATCCCCAGATCTCTCCCACCTTGCGGCCTTCGTACCAGTTGGACAAAGAACCGGAAGTATTGGGATAGCGGGTGATCTTCTGCTGGTCGTCGGCCAGTACCGCGCGAACCGAATAGTTCAGCTTGCCGATCTTGTCTCTCCAGGTGGCTTCCAGTTCAAAACCGTAGGACTCCATATCCGTATTGTTGATCTGCGGAACACCGGTGCCGAGGGTTACAGGCAGTTCCGGAGCCGGACCTACCATGTCAAAGGTCTTGCGGATGAAATAATCAAAGTTCACCTGCAGGCGGTTGTTCAGCATGGCCATGTCTAAGCCGTAGTTCCAGGTCTGCACACGTTCCCAGGTCAGGAAGGTGGAAATGAGTCCCGGTGCGCTGGCCGTATTGGGGCGCTCGCCGTTGATCAGCCATCCGCCATTGTTCACTCCCACGGGCATGGTCAGGTAAAAAGGATACCAGCTGTTGGTGTTCTGGTTACCCAGCTCGCCAAAGGAGGCCCGCAGCTTGAAGACATCAATATTATCCACGAACCAGAACTTCTCTTCGGCCACATTCCAGCCAATAGAAGCGGAAGGGAAGAAGTTCCAGCGTTTATCGCGCATATACCTCGACGTTCCATCATACCTGGAGTTGACTTCCAACAGGTAACGGCTCTTGTAGTTGTAGTTGATCCTGCCAAAGAAACCGGAAGTGGCCCAATGCTGGTACTCACCGCCAATTCCGCGGTTCTCACCCACTGCCAGGTTCAGCACCGGGATATCGGGATTGATCAGGCCGTTCCGGCTGGCGCTGAGGGTGCGGTACTTGTTCAGCTCGGCGTTGAAGCCTGCCATCACCTTAAAGGAATGATCTTCTTTTACCTTGAACTCGTAATCGGAATAGATATTGGTGTTGAAATAATTGCCCTTGTTATTGTACTCGCCTACCGAGGAGTAATTGGCGGAGTTCCAACCCACAGACAGCGGGAAGGGGTTGCCGTTTACATCATAGGCGTAAGCCGGCCGGTAGTCCTGGTGCCAGTTGTTGTTGGTGATCCGGAAGTTACCATCGGCCACGATGTTCCATCCCTTCCTGGGGGTGATCACCAGTTGCGCCTGCTGGTAGAGCCAGTCGGTCTGGTCGTTGGTACGGCCACCCTGCTCCAGCTGCGCGATCTCGCTGGCATCGGTCCAGTACCCGTTGGGATCTTTGGCTGGTACGGTGGGCCAGCGGCGGGCTATGTTGTGATAGTAGAGATCGAACATGTGAGTAGCTTTCTCATAATCTTCGCGGATATAACGCGATGTATAGTTGAGCTTGATGTACTCGTTCAGCTTCATGTTGATCTTGCCTGTAAGGGTATAGCGCTGGAAACCGTCGTTGGCATGACGGCTCAGGCCTTCCTGGTCAAGATAGCTGCCGCTGAACAGGTAGGTGATCATGTCACTGCCACCACTCAGGTTCACGGCGTGCTGCTGGGCAAAGGCGGAACTCTTGTACTGCTCCTTGAACCAGTCGGTATTGGCATGCGAACCGGTATACATCTGCCAGCGGTCGCCGTTAGTATTGGGAACGGTGGCGTAATCGATCTCGCCGTTCTGGTACTGCACGATGCGGTCCAGCACTTCCTGTCCGAACTTGGGCGCTTCCCCATCGTTGGCAGCCGCCTCGTTCCAGTACAAGGCAAACTTGTGCGAGTCCAGCATGTCCGGCAGGTTCAGCGGTTTGGTCCACCGGAAATTATTGTTGTAATTGAGGGTGGGCTTGCCGGACTTCCCTTTCTTGGTGGTGATGAGGATCACCCCGAAAGCCGCGCGGGATCCGTACACCGCTGAAGCAGAGGCGTCTTTCAGTACTGAAATGCTTTCCACATCCTGCATGTTGATGGCGTTG
>CBFGLD010000184.1:0-5886 GCA_965649495.1 uncultured Flavihumibacter sp.
CCAAGGCTATGGGGAAATTGGACAATAAGTACGAATACAACGGTAAAGAAAAGCAGGAGAAAGAGTTCAGTGATGGTACAAGTTTAGACTGGTACGATTATGGCGCACGGATGTATGATCCGCAGATCGGCAGGTGGCATGTGCTGGATCCGTTGAGTGAAAAAATGAATTCTTGGAGTTCGTATACGTACACCTACAATAATCCAATTCGATTTGTTGATGTTGAGGGCATGTACCCTAAACCGATTTTAGTATACGATCCTAATCTAGGATTGCACGGTGCCTATAGATTCACACAGTCTGCAGCTCATTTACTTTCATTAGTGTCTGGGGTTGATCGAACATACATTGATAATGCGGTTGTTCAGGAAAGAGCTGCTGGACAGTATAGGCCATTTTATAAAGCAAATGAAGGTGGTGGTGCGATAACTCTTGGACACAGTAGTTTAAATGCGAACATTACATACACTGAAAATTGGTTTGAGGATAATCCGAATGCTTTTAATGGTCATGGTTATGGACAGGATATTTATGGTTGGCTTTCACTTACCTCTCATGAAGTTGGGCATATTCCACAAATTTCAAAAGAGGGGGGGATGGTAGGTTATTTGGCTGAGTTTATAAAACAATATGCTTCATCTGGGAAACATGATGGCGCTCCGTATGAAAAAGAAGCGGATAAGGGTGCGGATAATTTTAGAAAATTTAATCAGTTCGTAAGCTCTACATATGGAAAGGGGGCATTGGTTGATTTATTTAAATCAACCAGATCCCAAAGTAATAAAGTTAAAACGCTCGACAAGTGGTGGAGCTCTTACCAAGATAATCAAAACAAAAACAAGAAGGAGGAAACTAATAAGTTCTTCAATAATTTGCAAAATTTACAAGAAGGTACCTATGAGTGGAATGGTAGTGCCTGGATAAAAAAATAGATGAAATGAAATTTTTGATAAGGCTAAGAAGCAGTTTGCTTTTTTTATTCTTTAGTGTGATCTTTAGTTCATGCTATAACAATAATATTTATTATGACATGGAGCAGCAGGCGATTAAGACTTGCAATGGAAGGGTTATTAAGCAGTTATACGTTGTTAATGAGGATGAGAATATCTTTTATCATTTTTCGAAGCTTGACGGAAAAGAAGGAGTGAATTCTTTTACCCTTAAAGGCCTAAATGAACAATATCAATTAGAAAACCTGAATAAAGAAATTACTTTGAGCGAGTTCAAGCTTGTTCCAGAGATGAAGTATAAAATAAGCAATTCCAGCTATGGAGATGCTGCCTCTTCAAGTATTGAAATAAGAATCGATCAAAACGGGTTGGTTGGTTATGCTAGTAAAACAACTTGCGATTGATGCTCAGTTTCTGTGCTTTTATGATAAGGAACAATATTTGAACCCAACAAAGCCATGGGGCTTGTGTATTATTGAGAAAGTTTTTGCTTCATCTCCTGCTGGAAAAGAATTGCATCAATCAAGTTAGAGACGACATTTTATTTGCTAACGTAAAGTCCGAGTTAAATACTTTTTTCAATGGCTCGGATGGAAAAGGAGCTACTGATTCAAAAGGCAATGCTGTTTCATTCAAATTTAATGTAACTGGTGTTTCTGATATAGATAAAAAGGGAATGAGTACACAACAAATTGATGCTGCATACAGCAAGATTTCTCAGGATAATGGCATGGCAGCCGTTTCACAGTTTGACAATTCAATAGCTTTAACCGCACCGGCTGGTGTATTGACAAATGATTTTGCCAGTGGAGGTGTTTTAGGAAATACTACAGCTGCAAGAATAATGCGAATTAATTTGGGGTCTCCTAATGGGACTATATCACATGAGGTCTCACATACATTAGGGCTGTATGATAATGGATACACAAGCGGAGGCATATTAAATAGCCCACCTGAACAAATTAAATCTTCGGAAGTTGATGAAATTTTAAAACAAGCGTATGATAAAAAATGAATTGTTTTTTTTATCGCTTCTCTTTGTATTAGCAGAATATAATACTAAGGCTCAAAAGCCAGAAGTAATGAGTTACGCTATTTTGACTGTTGAGGATTCATTTAGCCGAGGATTTGAAGGAACGAAAAGATATTATTGGATTATCGAAATTGATTCAATTAAATCATCAACCAGTGCTTTTTACCCACTTTTATTATCAGGGTTTTCAAAAGATAATTTTGAAAACTGCTGTCAGGGTGTTGATATAGACCCTTTTGCTCTTACACCAGCAGATAGTGTTTTTGATATTGGAAGTGGATATTTTAAGGAATCAGAGTATTTGAATAAATTAATTCTTTCAAAAAGAAAAAGAGCACAGCAAATAGTTAAGGAATGGACATTGAAGAAAAGTAAGGAGTTAATTGCATTTTATATAACTCCAATTAAAGGTAAATTTTGCAACTCTGGCTTTGCGAAAACAGGTCAATGGCGTACAGGATATAGTGGAAGAATTTTTATTCCATATTCAACATTTGAAGTAAACTTAGATTTTTGGAACTCACCCCAATTATCCATTCTTTCTAATATGGATTTTTCAAGCTTAAAGTTTAATATTGTTAGATAAGTGTGACAGAGAATACTAAGAATAAACAACTAAGCCCCGTGAGGTCAACAGCAGACGCAAAACTTTCTGGTTCAAGGACGGGCGATAAAATTGAAAACTTATCAGTAGTTGGTCATGGAGTACCTGGCGATTTGGCTTTTGGATATGATTATAAACCCACGACAAGTGCAGAAGAACAGCAACAGATAAAGGAGGTGCAAATATAGCCAGAGATTTATCAGCTAAAACTGGCGGTACAGTTACAGGAAACCAAGGCACAACAACCTATGCAGGAATCTACGGAATAGGGAATAAAATCATGAAGGCTTTGGGCAATAAAATAACCGGAGCTACTAATCTTCCAACAGGCTCTCAAGGGTTAATAAAAAAAAGTATATAAGAATGGTCAGCAAACTCAATAGAAATTTTATTTATGCTGTCGGTGTATTTTATGCAGTTTAGCTTTTTATGAGTTGTTTGCTGTTGAGCGGTGGTACTTGTGCTATAAAAACCCGTGTTGGTATATACCAATTGCCTGTTTGTCCTTTTAAATTTGGAAATGCCTGCCTCCCCGACGTATAGTTGTTGTATGAATAGAGCGTTGTCAAAGTCAAACTTGTATGGCTATCCTGGCAGGATACATCTACCCCCCCCGGCATGGACCTCACTCGAACCGTGCTCGAACGATGCTCGAACCACTGTCGAACCAATACGCACCAACGGGCAAGACGGCTTGACCAATGACCCGGAACCGGCTCCCTGCCGGGTGACGTAACCATTATTTTAGCTAAATTCAATCCCAGTACCGGTAAACCCGCATATACCCATGAGAGGCATCTTACTGCTTTTGATCTTCCCCCTGCAACTGCTGGCGCAACCCTTTTCCGCGCAGGAGGTCCGTAACTGGAAAAAACAAGCCGCCAGAGTCACCATTATCCGCGACAACCGCGGCATCCCCCATATTTATGGCAAGTCCGATGCCGACGCGGTCTTCGGGCTCCTGTATGCGCAATGCGAGGACGATTTCAACCGCGTGGAGGCTAACTATATCGAAAAACTGGGACGCATGGCCGAAGTGAAAGGACCGGGCGAACTCTATAACGACCTGCTGAACCGGCTGGTCCTTGACTCCGCCGGGGCCCTGCGCGATTACCAGCGCGCCCCTCACTGGCTGAAGCAGCTCTGCAACGCCTTTGCCGATGGCATCAACTTCTACCTGTACTCGCACCCCCAGGTGAAGCCCGCCCTGCTCACCCGCTTCCAGCCCTGGTACCCCCTGCTCTGGACCGATGGCAGCATCGGCGCCATCAGTACCGCCGATATCACCCTCAGCGAACTGAAGGATTTTTACAGCGGTCCCGGTGCCATCGCCACGGATGCCATTGCCCCCGATGCCGTGGCCCGGAACCTGCCCTGGGAAGAGCCGCTGCCCACCGGCTCTAACGGATTTGCTTTCTCCCCTTCCATAACAGAATCGGGTAAGGCTATCCTCTACATCAACCCACACACCAGTTTTTATTTCCGTCCCGAAGTGCATATGGTCAGCGAGCAGGGACTGAACGCCTATGGCGCCGTCACCTGGGGACAGTTCTTCATCTACCAGGGATTTAACCAACACTGCGGCTGGATGCATACATCCAGTTATGTGGATGCGGCAGACAGTTACCAGGAAAAAATTGAACCTGACGGAGAGGGGTATACGTATACCTACGAGGGCAGGCAATTGCCCGTGCAGCAAAAACCGGTGACCTTGCATTTTAAAAATAATGATCAACGGCAATCTATAACCGTAAACACGCTGCATACGCATCATGGTCCTGTCATGGCCCGGCGAAACGGGCAGTACCTGAGCCTGCGTGCCGACAACCGCCTGCTGGAAGGGTTGATCCAGTGCTGGCAGCGCACCAGGGCCAGGGGGCTGCAGGAGTTCCGGCGGACCCTTGACCTGAAGGGCAATATCAGCAACAATACGGTGTATGCCGATGCCAAAGGAAATATAGCCTACTGGCACGGCAACCGGGTTCCCAAGCGGGATACCAGCTACAACTGGGCTAAACCGGTAGACGGCAGCATCCGCGCCACCGAATGGAAGGGCTACCACGCTATCACCGAAACCCTGCACCTGCTGAATCCTCCCAACGGCTGGCTGCAAAACTGCAACAGCAGCCCTTTCCGGGTGGCAGGAGAGGATAGTCCCCCCCGGCATGCTTACCCTTCCTATATGGCTCCCGATGGAGAAAACTTCCGTGGCCTCCATGCGGTAAGGGTGCTGAGTGAACAAAAGGGCTATACGCTTGATAAGGTCATAGCCGCGGGCTACGATACCCGGCTGGCGGCTTTTGAAAGGATGGTGCCCGCACTGGTGAGCGCATTTGAACAATCGGTATCGCCCCGTGACAGTCTCTACGCCTGGCTGGCGGGCCCGGTGGCAGTGCTGAAGCACTGGGATTACCGCAGCAGCGAAAGCTCCGTTGCCACCACGCTGGCGGTGGAATGGGCACAGAGATTATTGCCCTCCATCCTTCGGGTAGCGGGCACCGGAAGCAGGGAACCCGACCAGGTAGAGAAGACAACGATCTTCATGGAAACAGCTACACCACCAGCGCTGTTGCTGCCCCTGCTGCAAACCATCCGGGACCTGCAGGCACGCTACGGGCGCTGGCAGCTTCCCTGGGGGGAGGTCAACCGCTTCCAGCGTATTTCACCCTCCATCGACATGCAGTTTGACGATGCGCGGCCCAGCTCGCCCGTAGGCTTTGTGGCCGGCACCTGGGGCATGCTGCCGTCTTATAACAGCAGGGTCTTCCCGGGAACCGCCAAACGGTATGGCATACACGGAAACAGCTTTATCTGCGTGGTGGAGTTCGGCGAAAAAGTGCGGGCCAAAGCCCTGCTGGCGGGGGGACAAAGCGGTGACCCTTCCTCACCGCACTTCAATGACCAGGTGGAGGCCTATAGCAAGGGACAGTTCCGCGATGTGTTGTTCTATGAGGAGGACGTCCTGCAACACAAAGAAAAAGAATACCACCCGGGGCAGCCAACCAGGCAGTAAGGGTCAATAACGGTAATAAACAAACGATATGGAGCAACTGGAGCACTATTTCAAGACCATCGGGCCGATCCGGTCTGCGCTCATCGCCACCACCTTCACCTGGCTGGTAACGGCTGCGGGCGCTTCGCTGGTCTTCTTTTTCAGAACCGTTAAAAGAAGCGTGTTTGATGCCATGCTGGGTTTTACCGGCGGGGTGATGGTAGCCGCCAGCTTCTGGTCGCTGCTGGCGCCCAGCATCGAGTATTCGGAAAAACTCTATCCTTCCTTCCCCTGGATGCCCGCAGCG
>CBFGLD010000185.1:0-5882 GCA_965649495.1 uncultured Flavihumibacter sp.
ATGTGGAATCATCCCACTACAAAGCAGAACCTTTTGGCTCTGGAAAGCTTTGGGAATAAGGTCCTTCCTGCTGAAGAAGGAGAACTGGCAAGTGGATTGTTCGGCATGGGAAGAATGATGGAGCCGGAAGGACTTTTACAACAACTGATCGATCATTTCAACCAGGCGCAACCGGTTTCCGTTAACCTGGCGCTAAAAGGAAAGCAGGTTATGGTAACAGCCGGGCCCACCTTTGAACCAATAGACCCGGTAAGGTTTATCGGCAATCATTCTTCCGGTAAAATGGGGATCGCCCTTGCTGCGGAACTGGTTAAACAGGGGGCAACCGTTGACCTCATTGTTGGCCCGGGTGTAGTTGTGTCATCTGTTGAAGGCATTCATGTGATCCGGGTAAAGACAGCAGAAGAAATGTATAATGCTTGTATGCTCGCCTTTGACCATGCTTCCATTGCTATCATGGCCGCGGCTGTGGCTGATTACACCCCGGTCGTCACTTCCGGTGAAAAAATCAAAAAGACCGGTGATGTGTTAACGATCGAACTAAAAAAGACAAAGGATATTCTTAAATCCTTAGGGGAACGTAAAAAAGAAGGACAATTCCTGGTGGGCTTCGCGCTGGAAACCAATAATGCTAAGGAATACGCGAAACATAAACTGCAATCCAAAAATGCCGATATGATCGTTCTGAATACACTGGAAGATCAGGGTGCGGGTTTTGGGTATGATACCAATAAGGTGACCGTATTGGACAAGGAAGGGCAGGAGTGGCCTTTTTCGTTGAAAACAAAGCTTGAAGTAGCTCATGATATCGTGGACCTTATCATAAAGAAACTACATGCATAAAAAAATCATTTTACTCCTGGTGTATTTTTTTGTTATCACCACAGGACAAGGGCAGGAGTTGCAGGCGAAAGTGGTGGTCATGGCTAACCAGGTCAGTAACCAGGTGGATAGAAAAGTATTTACCACGCTTCAGAATGCATTGAACAACTTCCTGAACAATCGGAAGTGGACCCGGGACACCTACCAGCAAAATGAAAAGATCGCCTGCAATTTTTTGCTGAATATTATCGAATCCAACGACGGTAATTTATTCAAGGCGGCCTTAACGATCCAGGCAGCCAGGCCGGTATACAATGCGGCCTATGTTTCTCCGCTGGTAAATTTTATTGATGAAAATGTTTTATTCCGGTATGTGGAGTTCCAGCAATTGGAGTTTAATGAAAACAGGGTCAGTGGTACGGATCCTCTGGTTTCCAACCTGACCGCCGTCCTTGCTTTTTACGTTAATATTATTTTAGGAATGGATGGCGATTCCTTTGCTTTACGCGGAGGGGATCCCTATTTTATTAAGGCCCAGAATATCGTTAATAATGCCCCTGATAGTCGCGATATAATAGGCTGGAAGGCATTTGATGGACAAAGAAATCGCTACTGGCTGATGGAGAATCTTACCGGTAACCGGTATACCCTGGTTCATGATGCCCTGTATGGATATTTCAGGCTTGGATTAGACCAGTTTTATGAAAAAGAAGCAGATGCCCGGAAAGCCATACTGGCCTCGCTTCAACAATTCAATACCATGAATAGCGAAACCCCCAATTCAATGATAATGCCCTTTTTTTTCCAGGGGAGAACGGCTGAATTATCCAAGATGTTCAAAAAAGCGCCCCCGGAAGAAAAGGCTCTCGCCCTCGACCTTCTATCCAGGCTTGACATCACTAATGCTAATACCTATAAACAGGAGTTGAAATGAGGGTAAGTTTCTTTCCTGCTTTTATAAGCCTCCTGGTGTTTATATCGTGCCGGGAATCCGCGAGCGATCTTGTTGTAATAGAGCAGCCTCAAATGGTTAACCTGATATATGATCTTATGTTGGCCGATGAATTCAACACTCAACGGAAGAGCGCAGATAGTACCTATGAAGTCAATGCAAAACGTTTCGAAAAATACGACCAGGTTTACCGGCTGCATAAAACGGATCATGAAACATTTACAGCCAGTTATAAATATTATCTTGGCCGTCCCGATCAGTTAAAGCAAATTTATGATTCAATTGAAGCCGTTGCCACCAGGAAGCGGATCGAAATTGTAAACCCCAGGTATACCCGGTCAGACTCCTTGAGGAAGCTTAAAACAGATAGTTCCCGGCTCCCCAAATTAATAGATTGATAAACAACGTTGCCATATGAATAAAGAGTTCCCATCAGCCCAGGAAGCGCTATTTGACGTTCTCGATAATGCTACCATAATGCTTGGTGGTTTTGGTTTGTGTGGTATCCCGGAAATCAGTATTCATGCTTTGGTGCAAAAAGGCGTTAAAGGCCTGACCTGCATTTCTAACAATGCTGGTGTAGACGATTTTGGGCTTGGACTTTTACTGAAGACCAGGCAGATCAAAAAAATGATCAGTAGCTATGTGGGTGAAAATGCTGAATTCGAACGCCAATTATTGAATGGTGAACTGGAAGTAGACCTTATCCCCCAGGGAACTTTAGCAACCCGCATCCAGATGGCGGGAATGGGAATCCCGGCATTTTTTACTCCGGCCGGTTACGGCACTGAAATAGCACAGGGTAAAGAGGTGCGCGTATTCAATGGTAAACATTATTTGATGGAGGAGGCGTTACATGCTGATTTTGCCATAGTAAAAGCCTGGAAAGGTGATCGATACGGCAACCTGGTATTCCGTAAGACTACCCGGAATTTTTCCACCTCTATGGCCCGCGCAGGCAGGGTTACTATTGCAGAAGTGGAAGAATTGGTGGAACCTGGTCAATTGGATCCTGACGGGGTGCATGTACCCGGAATTTATGTTCACCGGATATTCCAGGCTTCGGGGTATGAAAAACGTATAGAAAGAAGAACCATAAGATTGGCTGATAGTGCTTAATACCTGAATAATTATGTTTACGAGTAAACAACAGTTGCATAAAGAAATGGGGGTGGACCCGGATATTGCGGCTTTTTTTGTTGACAGAAATGTACCCGTAGCAAACCAATATTGGAAAGGACGCTATTTGTATGTTGCAAGGGGAACAGGTTATCTGTTCATTCCCTTGTTTTTTGATCTGCAGTTGAGGGCTGGAATGGATAAAAATGAAATCCTTGGTGAATCCTATGTTTCAGTAATGGAAAACATTCTTGACATCGCGGCACGCTATGAGTTTGGTGAATTTGACTTTGATGAGCATATCCGTAAAATACAATTGATGATTGCACCCCAGGTAAACCAACCCTGGTTATGGACTGAATTGAATAACTATTTCAGTAGTCAACCCTTACGTGCATCCGGAATGCTTGGTTCAGATAACCCGGCACTGAATCGCGGAGATGCCCTCTTGTATCTGTTGTGCACCAGTACTGCATCAAAGGAGGTGGTGGAAAAAGCGATCCGTTATTGGTACCTCCTGGTGCCTTCCTTCCTGTTGCTGGACGATATAATGGACTTCCAGGAGGACCGCGAAAAAATGGAAGAGAATGCATTATCCTATTATGGATATGACGTTGCCGGGATACGTAAAGGTGTTAATGCTGTTGAAGTGAATTTTAGGGAGCTGGAGAAAACCAACCCCGTACTGGGGGCTTTTTTTAAGTCCACGCTGGAACAGAAAAAACAAACCCCGTATTTTCAACAAATTTTAAAAGATTGATGCCATGGCGCTTGACAAATTCGGCATTGCAAAAAGGATTGCCCAGGAATTGGAGGATGGTATGTATGTAAACCTGGGAATTGGAATTCCCACCCTGGTGGCTAATTACATACCCAAAGGCATGCATATTATGTTACAAAGCGAGAATGGTATTCTTGGTATGGGTCCGTATCCACTGGAAGAGGAGATTGATGCCGATTTAATTAATGCAGGAAAGGAAACCGTAACCATCATTCCGGGCGGCGTTTTTTTTGACAGTGCTGAAAGTTTTGGAATGATCCGGGCGGGGAAAGTGGACCTTACTGTTTTGGGTGCTATGGAGGTTAGTGAAAATGGAGATATCGCCAACTGGAAAATACCCGGAAAGATGGTCAAGGGTATGGGCGGGGCAATGGACCTGGTGGCAAGTGCCAGGAATATAATCGTGGCAATGATGCATACCAATCCAAAAGGAGAGTCCAAATTGCTTCCATCCTGCACCCTTCCTCTGACAGGTGTGGCTTGTGTGAAAAAGGTGGTAACAGAACTGGCGGTACTGGAAATTACACCGGAGGGATTTTTACTCCTGGAAAGAGCTCCGGGTGTGAGTGTGGAGGAAATAAGGAATAAAACCGCCGGACGAATCCTTATAAAGGAGGATGTGCCGGAAATGAACCTGTAAGTGACTTAATCGATCAGGTTATTTTTAACTGCAAAAAAAACCAGTCCCGCAGTATTTTTCGTTCCGAACTTTTCCATCAACCGGTCTTTGATAGCCTCTACGGTGCGGGGACTCACCTCCATTTTTTGCGCAATCTCCTGGGCGGTAAATTCCATGCATATATATTTTATCACATCCCTTTCCCTGTCAGTGAGGGTAATTTCACTGTTTAAGGAGGGAACTACTTTCTGTTTGGAGTGTGATTTTTTTAGAAGAATACGATTGACGAAATTATTCAGGTAATACCCTTTTTCAGCCACTTCCATGATAGCCCGCCGGATCTCTGAGGGATCGGCACTTTTTAATAGATACCCGTTCGCTCCGATCTCCATGAGGTGACTCACAAAACGTTCATCTTCAAACATGGTAAGTACAACAATATGGATATGGGGAAAAGTCTTGGCAATATACTTGGTACTTTCAATACCATCTTTCATGGGCATACGCAGATCCATCAGAATAACGTCTGGTTCAGACTTGGTGAGTCCATCGATTAATTCCTGTCCGTTTTCAGCTTCCTGGACGAATTTAATATTGGTAAAGGGGCGTAATGATAATATTACTCCCTTACGAAAGATTTTATGGTCATCAGCAATGGCAACTTTGATAACACTCATAGGTATTGTTAGTTCGGCAACTAAAAATAGTTAATTACCGCTTATTCGGGGAAGGAATTGTCTTCCCGGTTAAGTTCAATGGTAACCTTATAATAGGTTTGGGAAGGGTCCTTTTCAAAAAATATCCTTCCCTGCAGCACCTTAAGTCGGCTTTGGATATTTTTCAGACCAAGTCCAGCCGAACTTTTATTCATACGCTCAAAATCAGACTGCGTGATCCCTTTACCATCATGATGCATCCTTATATAGAATTTGGAGCCATTGGTGTTTTGCGTGAGGTGAATAAAGCTGGCATTGCTGTGTTTTAGTATATTATTGATCAGTTCCTGGATCACTCGGAACACGATCAGTTCATTGTCAGTAGCCAGGCGTTCCCGGTAGTCGTGGAACCGGCAACTCGCATTGATCGATCCGGAACCGCTTATTTTTTGAAACAGATCGTTTACGGCCGATTCCAGTCCGAAATTCTTAAGGGTAGGCGGCATCAGACTATGGGAAATATTCCGGATCAACTGTATCGTGTCGTCAATAATCTGTTTTGCGTTATAAATGCTTTGTAATTGTGTCGTTTTGTCAAGGTTAACCAGGTTTTCATTTAAATATAAGCGTGCCGTGGCCAGGAGTGGGCCAGCATCATCGTGAAGGTCAGCGGCAATCCGCTGTCGCTCTTCTTCTTGTAAGCGGATGGAGGCATTCAGCAACATCTTCTGTTGTTCATGTTCCATCTTTTGCAACGTCAATTGATAGCGAATCACTTTACGTTGATGGAATATGATAAACACTATGAGTCCAATGGTCAACGCCAACATCCCAATTGTGCCGAAAAATAGCACCATGGAGACATTGGCATTTTGATTGGTTACCTGTAAAAAAAACATTTTAGGTGTTAGTTAGGGTTTGGGTTAGTTAGTC
>CBFGLD010000186.1:0-5821 GCA_965649495.1 uncultured Flavihumibacter sp.
GCACTCTATTGCAGCAGAAATGGTCTTTGGTAAAACCTGGAAAGAGGCTGCTGATAAGAACTGCGCGTATTACCAACAGGTAGTGGACGATCAGGGAGCTTTGGGATTTGCCAAGCAGAAGTGTAAGTGTATCCGGCATAAATACATGCGGAACGGTATCAAGACCATCAATTTTGGATTAGCCTACGGCATGTCTGAATTTAAGCTGGCTGCTACCCTGCGCATTAAAGTGCCCGAAGCAAAACAGCTTATCGTGGATTACTTCAAAGCATTTCCAGGCATTGGCAGCTTGCTGACTTTCCTGGGAGCTTACGGAGTACGCAACGGGTATATCCAGACGATCTGGCCTTTCTACCGCAAACGGTTCTTCCCTTTTTGGAGGCATTACTTGCGGTTTGTAGACAGTCATTTGATGGGGGCGCAGTACCATCCCGGATTGGGAGAAATCGAGCGTGCTTCAAAGAATATGCCCATCCAGGGTACTTCAGCGGATATGATGAAGTTAGCGCTGTGTATGATCTATTGGGCCATTCACGACGTACTCAAAGTTTCTGACAAAGTCAGAATGGTAATGCAGGTGCATGACCAGGCTGATACCAACGCCCGAAACGATTACGCAGAGGAATGGGCTTTATGCCAGACAGCTATCATGGAGAAAGCTGCTGAATTTATCATTCCCACCGGAATCCTGAAGGCAGAAACAACTATTACTGAACGCTGGTCAAAATAACATGTATGCAATTTAGTTACATGGCATTGCCAGGAGTTAGCAGAATCAGTGAGATGCAGCTTTTGCATGTATACGGAGCAGACATCACTAAACTGTTGGATCCTTTACGGGATCTCTGTTGTGAGTTCTATCACATCGATAGAAAAGTATTCCATACGTATAAGAAGCGGACTACTGCAGGAAGGATCAAAGGCTTGACAGGCCGCGAACTGGGTGCCCGACAGATGTTCTGTTACATCGTCAAAAGGGAATTGTTTTCCAGCATTACGCACAAAGTACTATCCAACTATGTGATGCCCGAAGCAGGGCACACATTCTCGGTAGACTGCTGTAAAACGTTCCAGGACCGATTGGATACTAAGGAAGTCGATCCGGAAGTCTACCAGTTGTTACTCATGAAAGCTAACTCGATACTTGAAACTCTTTGGTTAACTCGTAAAACGTAGAAAATGGACATCAAATTCACCCGCTTGAAGACCCTCGATTCCGAATGCCGCTGCTGTGGTAAAGGTACGCAACACGTGTGTGCCTCTTGTAACGACCGCCTGCATCAAGGAGATGCATGTTTTATTGAAGTGTCGGACAATTCCACGGCAGAACGGAAAAAACCCACTGGCTATGCTATAATGTTGAAAGCAAGTCAGATCAATGATCCCGAAAACCCGGCGCAAACCATGCAGCCTGGAATTTACTTCATCCGCCAGTCGGACTTAAAAAACTTTTTAGGAGATGGATACAACAATTTCAGATCGTCAGCCGGGAGTCACGGGAAGTTTATCTCCGGTGGACTCCGCCGTAACACTCACCAGCAGTCAGCAAGAGGTTCACGACACGCTGTTGAGCTACCTCACCGGTGAAACAGCTGCTCCGGCAGCCATATTTAAAGGATATGCCGGTGTAGGCAAGTCAACTACGCTGGGGGTACTCATCAATAGTTTCCGGCAGAAACATCCGCACAAGAATATTGGCGTATCTGCACCAACGCACAAAGCCGTGAAGGTATTGAAACGGGATGCCATTCCTGGCGTAGAATACCGGACCGTACACAGCTGGCTGTCTTTAAAAGAACAGCATAACGAGAAGACCGGTAGTATTTTCTACGCACCGGATAACAGTGTGAAAGGGGAAGATCCTCCCGTAGCTGAACTGGATATTCTTATTATCGATGAAACCTCGATGCTGAGCAAAGACCTGTTCAATTACCTGGTTCCCTGGATGAAGGATGGGCTCAAAGTCATCTTTACCGGTGATGGGGCGCAAATTCCCCCGGTGAACGAGCTGGACTCCATTCCTTTCTTACACGGAAAAGACTGGGGCATGCTTGAGGTGGAACTCACCGAAATCCTGCGTCAGAAAGCGGGGAACCCTATCTTGGAGTTTGCTACAGAAATCCGCAGCGACTACAAAAAAGGAGACTTCATCCCTACACAGCAGATAAACGACCGCCAGGAAGGTATCTTTCTGATAACTCCCGGCAGCACGGAGGAAAACGATTTGCTGGAGGAACTGTTCTGCAGCGAGGAATTTACCAACGATGCAGATCACATGAAGGTAATCGCCTGGACAAATGCTACGGTAGACCGGTACAATCAGCGCATTCGCAGGTTGATCTACAAGACCGACAATCCGGATAAGATCATGCTGCGTGAAAAACTGGTATTGGACAAACCGTATTCCAGCCCATCTGGGAAAGGAATGGTGCGGGCAATGCTTTCCACTAACGACGAAGTGATTGTAACCAAAATCAACCGTAATACCAAGATGGTAACCTATACCGATGTGTACGGAGGTAAAGAGGAGTACGATATCCGCATTTACGAAACCATCGTGAATTGTTATACGGAAAAAGGCCTCAAGACCATGACGCTTCCTATCGTGGAAGAAAGTGATGATCTGCGTTTCGTAGATCTGCTGGGTAAAATGAAGGATGCTGCCTTGAATGCGCCCGGTCCGTTAAGAGGACGAATGTGGCAGCAGTATTTCAAGACCATCGAGCAGTTCGCCTGGGTGAAGTATAACTACGCCATTACCGGCCATAAAAGCCAGGGAAGCAGTTATACCCAGTGTATGGTATTGAAGTGGGACATCGATCAGAATCGTCGGATTGAAGAGCGTAACCGTATTCTGTACGTGGCTTGTACACGTGCACGTAACCGTTTATTCATTCAGCCATGAGTACAGTCAAAACAAGTGCTTATTTCAAGCGGAAGATGGAGATCACCAATATGGTAGATACCAATCTTCTGCCTGAAAAGGCCATGGAGTATTTTGCGCAGCAGATTGAAGAAGCCTTTAGTCGGGGTCAAGCTGCTGCAATGAGACACAATCCGGATCCAACGGGTGTCAGGGATGACGTCACGATTGCCATAGAACATGGCATGAAAGACTGGGCACTTCCCGGCATATACGCTAAGTCTAAAGGGTATAAGCTATGAGAGAGCTTGTAAAAGATCTTGCAATCCTTTGGCTCGCTGTAACGGTAGTGTACCTGCTTATTAGACTTATAATCCCAATACATCCGAGTTTCTTCCTGTACCCGCTTGGTAAATCAATTTATTTACTCATAAAAGCATACCGTGAAGAACATTAATGAGATCAAGAGTGAAATACAGCGCCAGGGACATCTCACCTGGTACAACGCCGGTCGTCGGGGTACCATTGCCGCCGGCACCGGTTTTGGGAAGAGTCGGTTAGCGATCCTGGAGACACAGCGGATGAAAGAGGCAAACGAGCTGGACGGTCCCAATCAGATCTTACTGGTTACCCCAACTGAAAAGTTACGGGATATTAACTGGCCACAGGAATTTATCGATTGGGGTGCAGCAGAACTGTTTACCGATCACGTGAAACCCATCTGTTTTGCCTCTTTGAAAAAGGAGAAAGGACAGCATTACAAACTGGTCATTCTGGATGAGATCCACCGCATCACCGATTTGTCTGCCACCGCTTTTGAAGCCGAGGACGACGAAGAGAATGCTCTTATGGGTTTCTTCTCCGATAACCTGGCGGATGCGGTAATGGGGCTCACTGCTACTGTTCCCAGTGCTGGCACGGAACCAGAGAAAGTACGGATCATCAACCAGGTAGCTCCTATTGTATTCACGTACACGTTGGACCAGGGAGTGGAAGATGGCATGATCGCCGATTACTCTATCCGGGTGATCATGCTGGAGTTGGACGATACCAAGAAAGTTATTCCGGCAGGCAGCAAGGCCAAACCCTTCTTCACTACGGAGAAAAAAGCGTACGAGTATCTGGAAAAATCCATTCGGAAATTTCGGGCTATGGCCGCTGAACTCACGGACGTCAAGCTTGTAAAGAAGTACGAGAACATGATGTTCATGAAGACCATGGAACGTAACCGATTTATAGCAGCCTTGCCGTCTAAACAGGAATTGGCAAAACGCTGTTTGAAGCAGATACATGGCCAGGGAAAGCGGACATTGGTATTTTGCGGCAACATCCAGCAAGCAGAGGAACTGCTGGCACCGAATACCTACCATTCCAAGCGGGATAGTAAAGCATTCGAGCAGTTCAACAATCTGGAGATTGACATTCTTGGCGTGGTCAATGCGGCCAATGAAGGAATCAATTTCAATCTACTGGATCAGGCTCTTATCCTCCAGATGGATAGTAACCCTCGTAACATGACGCAGCGTATTGGAAGATGCCTTCGTACCAGAGATGGTCACAAAGCCATTATCTACATTCTATGTGCCATGGGTACGGTGGATGATAACTGGAGGAAGAAATCCCTGGAGCCGTTCGACCCGAGCAAAATCACTTTTTACGAATCTAAAATGGTACCCGCATGAGTCAGAAATCAGAAATTGTAGAAGTAACATCCCCTGCCGGTTATGTAGTCCGTGTAGGAAGTATTTGGAACTATAACCGCTCTCTGGATAATGCCAGTAATACCCGGAATTTAGTAGTGAAGCGTATTCTGCAGCACGATAGAATGGTAAATTATACTACAGCAGTGGTTACCAGCTATATAGTAGAATTTGAACAATTCATGCCATACAAGACTTACGGTATCGACTACTTCGATGGGATAATTTTCCGACCTGCAGAACCGATCAAAACAGCAATAATTGATTTGATGCGGTACGCAGGCGATGTTCTTCATCTAATTACCCCTAACGCAGGGACTGTTACGTATTTGAAGAAACCGGCAGTACTTCGATTGGTAAGTGATTTTGTGAAACAACTGATTGAAGACAAGTATTTACTGGTAACACCAGGCTTTGAAGATTACTTTAAAACCCTCGATTTACATGAATCTACAACAGATAGTACAATGGCTGATGGAGAACGGGTACCTGGTCGAGATCAAGGGCAAGTTCAAGGTGACGGCCAAATTCACCAAAGAAATAACGGGGAAGGGAAGCGGTATAGTAATGACGGGGGATAAAGCCGTCGTGAAAAATGTCCTGGAACTGCTTCCATTAGGAGATCCTGCTGTAGACTGGACAGAGGTGTACCTGCGGTTTATCCAGGAGGCAGAAGTCCCTCAACGAGGAGAAGGTAACGGCAGCGGGTACGATCTGAACAAATATTCCGAGCCGGCTATGAAAATCTTCCGAAAGCTGATTGAAAAGGAGAAGATTCAGTATACAGTGCTGGTAAAATCTACTATGCTGTACTACAAGACACACACTCGCTTTCCAGTAGCCATAGGAAGGTACATTGAAGAAGGGCTTTGGCGGATGGATTATTTGTCGCTGCTGAATGCTGCAAAGGAAGGTTCTATTGAAGAACACATTAAACAAGAAATCGATGGAACAACAGACTTCTCCCGCTTCAAGCTCGGCTAAAGTCATCTGGGAATTGCCGGATGATGAAACCCAATGGGACGATGAATGGTCAGCCTGGTCCCGCAGAGACGATAACGATGGCTTTATTGCCCAGGTAATTCGTGGCAGAGAAGGTCTGAACGAAGGCCTGGGCAATGGCCTCACTACCGTCAATACTTACATCCATGGAACCCATCGGGGCCGATATATCCTCATTGGAGCCGATTCCGGCGTGGGCAAAACCACCTTAACGGATTTCATGTATGTGTATTCGCTTTGGAAAGCAGCCAGGCTT
>CBFGLD010000187.1:0-5762 GCA_965649495.1 uncultured Flavihumibacter sp.
AAAAGAACAATCCCGATGCACAACGGGGAAGCGTAGCCAAAGTGTTGCTGGCCACGGTGAAAGGAGATGTGCACGATATCGGTAAAAATATTGTGGGTGTGGTGCTGGGATGCAACGGGTACGATATCATTGACCTGGGAGTGATGGTACCGGCGGACAAGATCCTGGATACCGCCATCAAAGAGAAGGTAGACATTGTAGGGTTAAGTGGACTGATCACCCCATCCCTGGATGAAATGGTTCATGTGGCGCACGAGATGAAAAGGCGCGGCATGCAGCAGCCGCTGCTGATAGGCGGGGCCACCACCAGCCGCATGCATACTGCCGTGAAGATTGCACCCCAGTACGATAACGGTGTGGTATATGTGCTGGATGCCTCACGCAGTGTGACCGTTGCCGGTAGCTTGTTGAGTCCCGACCAGAAGAAACAGTTTTTAGCCGATACGGTAACGGAATACGAAAAGCTGCGGGAAGACTTCAACAAGAAGAAGACCATCAAGCAATACCTGACCTTTCCCCAGGCGCAGCAGAACAAGGTGGCGATCAACTGGAAGGACTTTGAGCCGGTGAAGCCGCAATTCACAGGTACACGGGTACTGGATGATATCGACCTGGCCGTGTTACGGGATTACATCGACTGGGGACCATTTTTCATTGCCTGGGAACTGGGTGGAAGGTTCCCCCAATTGCTGGATGATGAAGTGATCGGTAAAGAGGCGCGCAAATTGTATGCGGATGCCAATGCCTTACTGGATACCATCATCAAAGAGCGGTGGCTGAAGGCACGCGGGGTCTTTGGTTTCTGGCCCGCCAATTCCGATGGCCGCGATACCATACTGGTGGATGTTCCCGCTAACGGGGAGCAGGAGCCGAAGAGCCTCAGGTTGCAGACCTTACGCCAGCAGGTGAAGAAAGTGGCGGGGCAGCCGAACTTTTCACTGGCCGATTTCATCATGCCCATAGAAGAAGGGAAGACCGATCATATCGGTGCTTTTTCGGTGACCATTTCCGGCATCGAAGAACATATCCGGAATTTTGAAGCAAAGCACGACGACTACAACAAGATCATGTTGCAGGCGCTGGCAGACCGGCTGGCAGAAGCCTGCGCAGAATACCTGCACGAGCGGGTGCGGAAGGAGTTCTGGGGGTATGCGAAAGAGGAGGTGTTGAGCAACGAAGACCTGATCAAAGAAAGTTACAGTGGCATTCGTCCGGCCCCGGGCTACCCGGCCTGCCCGGACCATACGGAGAAGTACAAACTCTTTGACCTGCTGGGCGGAGAAAAGACCACCGGGATCCATCTCACCGAGTCGCTGGCCATGTACCCCGCGGCATCCATCTGCGGCTGGTATTTTGCGCATCCGCAGAGCCAGTATTTTGGCGTGGGTAAGATCAAGGGCGACCAGCTACAGGATTATACGGAGCGGAAAAATATGGAGGCAGAAGAAGTGCGTCGCTGGCTGCGCCCCATCCTGGAAGAGGAAGCGGGCTCATAGTGAAGCAACTTAGAGACTGCGGGCTCATAGCAGATCCAGCTGGTAGAGTTCCAGCATCACCGTGGTGGCATTAAAGAAAAAATGCACCACGATGCCGTACCACAGCGTCTTTTCGCGTTGGCGCAGCCATCCCAGTAAAAGCGCAAAGGGCAGCAGCCAGAAAAAAGAGATCAGGCTCATGTGAATGATGGCGAACAGCAAGGCGGTGATCACCACCGCATGCCGCCCATGGATGATCTTGAGCAACCCGGCCTGTATGACACCGCGGTAAGCCAGCTCTTCCGACAGAGCGGGCAGTACGGCGATCAGCAGCAGCATCGCCGTTTTAGGATGCTGCAGGTGTTTGAAAGAAGCGTAATAGAACAGCTCCCGCTCAAAGATGAAGCGGTTGATCCATTTTACCCCCTGGTTGATGAGTACGGCGCTGAAGATGGCGACGACGATCAGCACCAGCAGTTTCCACCACCGGAAGCTTTTCCACGACAGCAGCGGGAAAATATCACGGCGCATGATATACGCAAACACAAGGGCGCAGGCAAAAAGAAAACTATCGATGATAACCAGTCCCGTTAGTCCCTGTGCCGCCGGCGGCCAGAAATTAAAGAGCAGGCAGGCCACCAGGTTGATGCTGAAAAAGGTGATCACCAGCATCCGGAAAACTTCGTGGGATCCGGGATATTCTTCATCCGGGATGGTAGCCCTGCCGCATTCGGGGCAGATATATTCCTCTTCTGAAATAGGGGTGCCGCAATAAGCGCATACGCGTTCTTCCATGCTTATTTCTTTTCGAATAACCACCAGAGCAGCTTACGCGGTTTGGAGATGTAATTCGCCTTGATGTATTTGTTAATGTGTTCCATGGCTTCTTCCACGCTGTCGGTAATGCACACCAGGTCGAGGTCGTGTTCCCCGATGGTCTTTTGCTCGGCCATGAATTTCATGTAATCGATCATGGGCTGGTAATAGGCCTTCCCGATCAACACGATCGGGAACTGGGTGATGGACTTTGTCTGCACCAGGGTAAGTGTCTCAAAGAATTCATCCATGGTGCCTACTCCCCCCGGCATGATCACGAAAGCATAGGAATATTTCACCAGCAATACCTTGCGGACAAAAAAATGTTCAAAGGTGATGGACTTGTGCGTGTAGGGGTTGGGTTTTTGTTCAAAGGGCAGCTGGATATTGCAGCCAACGGAATAGCCGTTGTTCTCAAAAGCACCGCGGTTAGCAGCTTCCATGATGCCGGGGCCTCCCCCCGTCATGGTGGTGAAGCCCGATTGCGCGATCTGCTTACCCAGTCGGCGCGCCAGTTCGTAATACGGATGGTCTTCCCCAAAACGTGCCGATCCGAAAACGGTGATACAGGGACCGATGAAATGCAACTGGCGGAATCCTTTGAGGAACTGCCGGAAAACACGGAAAGCAAAAGCAAGTTCATAGCTTCGGTCTTTGGGACCATCCAGGTAAAAAGGTTCTTTCGGTGGTATTACGGGTTGTTCAGCCGCCATTTTAATACTTTTGATAAAACTGCAACCAATATAAATAAATGAAACGGGTTATGCGCATAATATCCTATAATGTTAACGGCATCAGGGCCGCGATGAACAAGGGATTTATGGATTGGCTGAAAACGGATCCGGCAGATATCATCTGCGTACAGGAAACCAAGGCACACAAGGACAACGTGAATCACAAGGCCTTTCATGAGCTGGGATATGAGGATCACTGGTATTCTGCGGAGAAAAAAGGATACAGTGGGGTAGCCATTTTTACGAAGATAAAACCGGATAAGATCGAGATGGGCAATGGCTTCATGCAGAGTGATGCAGAAGGCAGGGTGATCCGCGCAGATTTTGGAGACATCACGCTGATCAACGCCTACTTCCCTTCCGGCACCTCCGGCGATGAGCGGCAGGAATACAAGTAGCAGTGGCTGGATGAATTTTTCGGTTATGTGCAACTGTTACGGAAGACAAGAAAGAAGCTGATCGTCTGTGGCGATTATAATATCGCACACCAGGAGATCGATATCCATGATCCCAAGGGTAATAAGAAGTCCTCTGGTTTTTTACCGGAAGAGCGGGCCTGGATGGACCGTTTCTTCGAGAACGGCTGGGTGGACAGTTTCCGGGTCTTCCACCCCGAGCCGCATCGCTACAGCTGGTGGAGCCAGCGTTTCCCGAGTGTACGCCTCAATAACAAGGGCTGGCGCATCGATTACATCAATGTTACCAATGAGCTGGAAGCACAGTTAGTGGATGCCGAGATCTACCCGGATGTGAAGCACAGCGATCATTGCCCGGTTTACCTTAAACTAAAATACTAAGCAGCCATGTTTTTGTACAATGTAACCACGCAGGTGGATGGCGCCATTGCGGAGCAGTGGCTGCAATGGATGAAGGAAGAGCATATCCCGGAAGTGGTGGCCACAGGCTGCTTTACCAGCGCCAGGGTATGGAAACTGGTGGAAGTGGATGAAACCGAAGGGCCCACTTTTGCCGTGCAGTACCTGGCCGGCAGTAAGGCCGATTACAACCGGTACATCACGATACACGCACAGGCGCTGCGCCAGAAAAGTTACCAGAAATGGGGCGACCGGTTCATCGCTTTCCGCTCAGTGATGCAGGAAATGTAGGGCCTGGTTTGTGCACTCAATGTGGATAAGAAAAAACAAGGGTATAAAGTTTCAGATAAAATGGTTACATTCTCCTGGAATGCAGTACTGGCGGGCATTTCAGCATACAAACGCTGAAAATGGCGCTGGATGCGGGTTTCAGCGGATTTGCATTCAGAAGCAAGAAAGATACGCATTACCATTTTTCGCTATAATGCTGATTTGGTGCGGGTTCCAGCAATCAGCGACCCTGCATTAAAAAAGCCAAAAAAATTTTGTTGGAATCAAAAACCGTCTATATTTGTTCTGCTTAAAATTCTAAAATTTCACACTATGAACAAAGCTGAATTAATTGCGAAAATTGCCGACGATGCGGAAATCACCAAGACCCAGGCAAACACTGCGCTGGACTCTTTCATCGAGGCTGTTACCAAAACCCTGAAAGGTGGTGGCAAAGTAACCCTGGTTGGTTTCGGAACCTTCTCTGTATCTAAAAGAGCTGCCCGTAACGGTCGCAACCCTCAGACTGGTGCTGTGATCAAGATCAAGGCTAAAAAAGTTGCCCGTTTCAAGGCAGGTAAAGAACTGTCTTCTAAATTATAGTCGCCCGCATCTGTAAAGATGCCAACAGACTCCCCGGAAGCTGGGAGATGGAAGATGGGAAGTGGTGAATTGCCGCTTCTTACCTCCTGTCTCCCTTCTTCTTTTTATATATATTTGCAGTTCTAAAAAATGTACAATTATGGGACGTGGTGACAAGAAAACCAAGAAAGGAAAGATCTTCAAGGGTTCTTTCGGTAAGAGCAGACCAGCCAGGCCTGCACAGGCGAAGAAAAATGCCGGGAAGAAAAAAGAAGCTTAATGGAGATACAGAGGGCTGGAACTGTCAGGGTGCCAGCCGCTCGATCTTCCAGCTTCCATCTTCTTCCAGGCTGTATTGGATCCGGTCGTGGAGCCTGCTGGGCCGGCCCTGCCAGAACTCCACCGTTATGGGTCTTACCCGGTAACCTCCCCAATGCAATGGCCGGGGGATCTCCTTTCCTTCAAATGCTGTTTTCAACTCTTCTTCCTTAGCTTTCAGCAGTTCCCTGTTCGGGATCACCTGGCTTTGCGGTGATGCCCAGGCACCAATGCGGCTGCTATGCGGGCGACTGTGGAAATACGCATCGCTTTCAGCAGCACTCACTTTTTCGATGAGCCCGGTTACCCGTACCTGCCGCTCCAGTTCCTTCCAGAAAAATACCAGGCAGGCCCGCGGGTTCTCTTCCAGTTGTTGCCCTTTGTAGCTGTTATAATTGGTGAAGAAAACAAACCCCTGTTCATCGTATCCCTTCAGTAAAACAATGCGCGCAGAAGGGAACCCATCGGCCGATGCGGTGGCCAGCGTCATGGCATTCACTTCGTCTACTTTGCTTTGTAAGAGTTCTGACCACCACAGGTCGAATTGTTTGATAGGGTGAGCAGCTACATCCGATTCATCCAGGCTGTGATGGATATACTCTTTCCGGATGTCTGCAATGGAATGGTGTGACATAGTTCGGCTTTGCGGACAAAGGTACAAGGGCCCACCCCATAAAAAACTGATTTTACGCAGGTCTGCGATCAGGGAAAAGAATCCGCCATCAGAGAAAAAGATTCGCGTTCAGAGAAAA
>CBFGLD010000188.1:0-5740 GCA_965649495.1 uncultured Flavihumibacter sp.
TGTATTGTTACGCCGATTGGTGGCAATCCTTGCAAAATATTAACCATTTTCTTAATCCACATTTTCAATTACCATGGCGGTAGCACCCCCTCCTCCATTGCAAATGCCTGCTGCTCCATAACGCGCCTTATTGGCTTTCAGTACATTGATCAGGGTCACAATGATGCGTGCGCCCGAACAACCCAGGGGATGACCCAGTGACACAGCACCTCCATGTACATTCACAGTTGCCGGGTCCAACTTCATTCGGCGGCTGTTTTCAATTCCCACCACGGCAAATGCTTCATTCAACTCCCAGTAACTGATATCCTCCATTTTCAATCCAGCCTTTTCCACAGCACGGGGAACCGCCAATGCAGGAGTGGTGGTGAACCATTCAGGAGCTTGCTCCGCGTCCGCATAGGACAATATCTTAGCAATCGGCTTCAGTCCCAGTTCCTGCGCTTTCTCACGGCTCATCAATACCAGCGCCGCTGCTCCGTCGTTCATGGTAGAAGCATTGGCTGCTGTCACCGTTCCCTCTTTCTGAAAGGCGGGACGCAAGTCAGGGATCTTATCAAATTTTACATTCCAGGGTTCTTCATCCTGCTTAAAAAGTACCGGTTCTCCCTTTTTTTGTGGGATAGGCACTGGAACAATTTCTTCGTTGAATCTTCCGCTTTCCCAGGCCCGCTGGCTTCTTTGGTAACTTTCTATCGCGAAATCATCCTGGTCCTTTCGGCTGATGCCACACTCACTTGCACAGAGTTCCGCAGCATTGCCCATGGCTTTCCCATCATAAACATCGGTTAGCCCGTCTTTAGCCAGCCCATCGATCAGGTTGGTATTGCCATACTTGTTCCCCCAGCGCAGGCTGTCTACATAAAAGGGAACATTGCTCATGCTTTCCATTCCCCCGGCAACTATGATATCGGCATCACCGAGACGGATACTCTGGGCAGCCTGCGATAAAGCCTTCATTCCACTGGCACATACTTTGTTCACCGTAGTACAATTCACCTCATCCGGTAATCCTGCGAATTTCGCTGCCTGCCTGGCTGGTGCCTGTCCCAGGTTGGCTTGCAACACACAACCCATCAGGACATCATTCACCAGGGATCCATCCACTCCCGCCTTATCCAGAGCACCCCTGATGGCAATAGCTCCTAACTGGGTGGCAGATACCTCCTTTAAACTTCCACCAAAACTACCCATGGGTGTACGTACCGCGCTGATGATATAAACTTCTTTCATATGTAAGCTTTCATGATTTTATGGAACAAATGTAAGGAATGCCTCTGCTCAACTAACAGTTGATAGTTTTTATGTTTTCTCTTCACCCAGCAAAAGGGCAAGGGCCGCACCTCCTTCCGTTCTTTCGGCTATAAGTTTGAGAATGGCGGCAAAAGGTACAAAAAGGATCATACCCGCAGCACCCCATAATATACCTCCTGTAATAATAGCCACAATGGTCATCAGCGTATTCAGATTGAGTCGTTTCGATACGGCCCAGGGAAAGATCACATTCGCTTCAAGGTACTGTACAAACGCAAATATGGCTATTACCCCAATTGGATACCAGATAGAATTATATGTAACCCAGGATAAAGTGATCGGAAACAAGGATGCCACAAGGATCCCTACATAGGGAATAAAAGTGAGAATAGCTGCAATACAACCAAAGAGGATAGCATGCGGTACCCCCAGGAGTAATAATCCCAAACTGTTCAGGATACCTACCACCAGGTAAACTACCAGCATCCCCTTGATAAACCCATAGTAGGAACCAATGGCCAGTTTCACAACTTCAGGTATATATGTCCGATACCGGGCAGGAAGAAAGAGGATCAGTGCGTCTATCAGCCTTTTCCGGTAATATAAAATAAGAAAGCTGTAAATAGGGATAAGGAATAATAATACAGCTGATACTGCAGACGCACTGATGGTCTGCTGTATCAATCCAAAAATATGTGTGGTCGAATTCTTACCGAATTGTTCCAGCCATTCCTGCTGTGTATTTACGCTAATATGCCACTCTGAAGCCAGGTAGGCAGATAACTGCTGGTAAGACAGTTCCAGTTTACTACGCAATAATGGCCATTCGGCTCCGAAACTTTTTAATTGGTTAAACAGTAAGAACAAGATGCCCAATAAAAGTACACTAACCAAAACCAGGTTAATGATGATGGCATAGAACTTACTGACTCCCCTGGCCTCCATCCATTTACAAATTGGGTATAAAATGAAACTGATGAGTAGTGCAAAGCTGAGGGGAATGAACAGGGACCTGCCGGTGTACAAAATGAATCCACTCAATACAATAGCCAGTAATATCTGGAGAAACTTCGGCATGGCGGTTTTATTTGCGTGAATCTACTGAAACTGCTTTGCATTTTTTCGCTTGAACCACTTTTCTATTTCTACTGCAATAAACACCACGGATGATAAGGCCATGGCAATAATCATGTCCGGCAAACTAAGGGGAGCTGTTTTGAATATGGGATTGAGTGCCGGAACATAAATGATCGCCAACTGAAGAATGAATGTCACCACTACTGATAGTATCAGCCTGGGGTTTGACATCAGGGGCTGCCCAAAGAAGGAACTGGTTTCGGAACGAATTGCAAATACGTGCCCCATCTGGCTGAAGCAAAGTACCGTAAATACGATTGTTTGCCAGTCGTTGTTACCACTCTCAATTTCCAGCGCCTGGGTCACGAGGGTAACGGCTCCCATCAATAAACCCACCCACAAAGCATGTATCCCCAATCCCTGTGCAAAAATGCTTTCATTAGGATGCCGGGGCGGTCTCCGCATTATACCTTTCTCCGAGGGCTCATATGCCAGTGCTAAACCAGGTAAGCCATCCGTTACCAAATTGATCCATAATATATGAATGGGTAGTAACGGTACCGGTAAACCGAAGAATGGGGCAAGGAATATTGTCCAGATCTCCCCGGAATTTCCGGTTAATACATATTTGATGAACTTCCGGATATTATCATAAATCCTTCTGCCACTCTTAACCGCCTTTACAATAGTGGCAAAATTATCATCCAGCAGTATCATGTGACCAGCTTCCTTTGACACGTCTGTTCCTGTGATGCCCATAGCTATTCCGATATCCGCTTTTTTGAGGGAGGGGGCATCGTTCACCCCATCCCCTGTCATGGCTACAAACTGACCTTTGTCCTGTAGTGCCTGAACGATCTGTAATTTCTGGACCGGCGATACCCTGGCATAGACCCTGATATGCTCCACATGGTCCTGGAAATCGGCTGCCTCCATTGCCGCCAACTCGGGACCCGTGACCACCTTTTCCTGGTCCGTTTCTAATATGCCGATACGCCTGGCAATCGTTTTTGCCGTCAGTGGATGATCCCCGGTTATCATGACAGGTTTGATTCCTGCAGTTTTACATTCCTGAACGGCCTGCATCGCCTCTTCTCTGGGTGGGTCCATCATTCCAACTGCTCCTAATATGACCAGGTCATTTTCGATTGTTTCCGAATCTGTTACTGCCGGCCTTTGTTTCCATTGACGCATACCAAACCCCAGAACTCTCAAACCATCGGTTGCCATCTTGTCTGATGCTTCCTTCAGCTGCTGCTGGCTTTCACCGTCTAAATTTTTGGCTTTGGAAACAAGGATATCCAAGGCTCCTTTGGTAAAAGAATAGTATTCACCATTTATCTCATGGATGGTGGTCATCATTTTCCGGTCTCCATCAAAAGGGATCTCATCCACCCTGGGCATGGAGCGCTCCAGTTCCTGTTTATTGATGCCGTTCTTTTCTGCCAGCTCATATAAAGCAATTTCGGTTGGATCGCCCAACGGGCCCTTGTCACCACCTGGTACTACATCATTACTTAAGGTGATGGCATGCAATAACCACCTTTCATTTGCATTGATCCCATCCTGTTGAAGGGCTTCGGGTTTCACTATCTTTCCTTCCACATACACCCCTTCCACCGTCATTTTGTTTTTGGTCAGGGTCCCGGTTTTATCGGAGCAGATGTAGGTTACGGACCCCAGGGTTTCTACTGCCGGTAATTTTCGGATCAATGCATTCTGTCGTACCATTCTCTTGGCACCAATGGCAAGGGCAATGGTGATTACAGCCGGTAATGCTTCCGGTATGGCTGCCACCGCAAGTGAAATGGCTGTCAATAAAATGGGTAATGGCTCCTCGCCGCGAATTACCCCGATTATAAAGACTAAGGCACAAATTGCCAGGACCACCCACGCCAGTTTCCTTCCGAAAATGGCCAGTCTCTTCTGAAGCGGGGTTTTGACATCTTCCCCCTGTAGCATATTGGCAATCTTGCCCAGTTCGGTACGCATTCCCGTTTCCACAACTACTGCTAACCCTCTTCCAAATGCTACGTGGGTGCTTTTATAGGCCATATTTTTCCGGTCACCCAGCGGGATATCAGTGCCCTCAATGGTTGCTGCACTTTTCTCCACAGCATCCGACTCTCCCGTAAGTGAGGCCTCCGTGATCTTTAACTGGTTGGTTTCGATCAGGCGAAGATCCGCAGGTACAATATTTCCTGCTTCCAGTTTTACAATATCTCCGGGTACCAATTCTTCCGCTTTCAAGTTCACCGGCATGCCATCACGGATGGCAATCGCATGCGATGCCGCCATTTTCTTCAGCGCATCCATTGCTTTTTCCGCACGGTATTCTTGAATGAATCCTACTATTGCATTGATCACTACAATCAATATTATAGCAACGGCATCCACCAGGTCCCCGAATATTCCAGCCAGTATCGCTGATAATAGGAGGATGATGATCATAAAATCCTTGAACTGAGAAAGGAATATACTAACGGGGGATTTTTTCTTTTTTTCTTCTATTTCATTGGGACCAAATTCTTCCCGGCGTTTCACGATCTCTTCCTTACTGAGCCCCTGGGAGGACGTCTGGAGTTTCTGGTAACTATGCTCGATATCTTTTATGTGCCATGCCATGTTATAAAGATAAAAAAGGACCGCTTACGCGGCCCTTTTTTATCAGTTGTTCGTGGGGTAGAAATAAAACCCCACTTCGCAGAGTATGAACTCATTGGGAACAACATTGAATAAGGTTTGTTGCATGTGCTTCTGGTAGCGCTGGCTCGTTTCGGGGAGATGCTCTACCAGTTTCCAGTTACGGATCTTTAGTACGGCCATCTTACTGGAATCGCTAAGGTGGTCCTCGATCATCTGGAACTTTTCGGCAATGTGCGCCTGGTCGTTGAAATACAACTGTTCGTTCATGGGTTGGGTTGTTTTCGAAAGGGTATTGAATACGGATTAAAAACGGATCAGATATAAAACGGGCGAGCAGATGCTAAATTGTGTCCTGGATATTCCATTCGTCGAAAAGGCCATAACTATTTATGTTACAATAATATACATGAAATGCCTATTATTGCGCATTAATCTGTATCAATGAAAAAGACGCTGATCTGCTGCCTTTTCCTGGCAGCGCTGTACCCTTCTGTTGCCCAATCCGTTTTTCGACCCGGAACCCAACTCAACCCACCAGGTTTTGATGAGGCCATTCAATCGGTTTACCTCGATTTTGCCACTAATTTCAGGAATATCCAGGGTGAATTGATTACGGATGAAGCGGAATACGAAAAATATGCTTCTATTGTTGTTTTACCTGGGGCAATGGAAACTGTTATCACCAGGTTCCATTCCGTTCAGGACACTACCGCCAGTTGGCAGTCTACCATGTTAATTACGGAGGAATACGAAGACGCTGCCC
>CBFGLD010000189.1:0-5729 GCA_965649495.1 uncultured Flavihumibacter sp.
ATCTAATCCAACCTTGTTATTTTTTAACCATTAAATTAAAAACAAATGCCATTTGCAATTATTCAAAACGAAGTGAAAGACTTCGACGAGTGGAAGAAGATTTTTGATGCCGACCAAACTGCAGTTGCTGCGGCCGGCGCCAAGCTTCTCAGTGTATACAGGGAAATCAGTAATCCCAATAAAGTGACCATGATCTATGAAGCGCCGGACATCGGAATTTATGATACATTGATGAGCGATCCCCAGCGCCAGGCAGATATACAAAAGGCCGGTGTTGTTGGAATTCCGACTGTAACTTTTCTAAACAAGGTGGAATAATATCATTGCATGCATCTGGGAGCCATGCCTGAACCAGCTCACGGATAATTTGCAATAATGGAACACGGAATGCTTAAATCAACGCTAACACATATTCACTGCAGGGATGCTGAAAACTGAAAAAGAGTAAGCGCAAACATTAAATAAAAAAAATGCCAACGATTATTGTACGCCACAAAGTAGGAGACTTTGATACATGGCTAAAAGGTCACCAGGACAGGGTTGACCTCTTTTCAAAATTTGCCACAGGGTTCCAAACCTTCCAGGATACCAATGATCCCAATTCGATTGTTTTGGTGGCCGACGTTTTTGATTTGGACGGGATGCAGAGCATTATGAGTAATTCTGAAATTATGGAAAAAATTGCTAAAGAAAAGCACACCGTGATTGAACCCATTACCGCTTCGATGCCTGTAGCTGTATAGGGCTCATTGACAGATCAGAGCTCAGGAAGGAGCCCACAATTTCTTTCGTGGATTATCTTGGTTTGAATCCTTCTTGCGATCTTTTAGTGGATCAAGTCCGCTTTATAAACCTGCAAAAGCAACACTTAGCAGGTTTTTTTGTTCCCATACCCAGGTCCCTGGCTGATCTCTTCCTGACTTTCCTGGCCCGTTTTAACAGATTGTGAAAAAATGGTGCCATGTAATTTGTATCACTTTTAGATTAATGTGCGCATCCGAAATTTATAGCATATCAAAATGCTGAAAATGAAAAAGCTCCTTTTGGTACTTTTCTCACTGATTACAGTGATGGGTACAACCTTTGCGCAGGATCAGCAACGTGACCGGGATCGTGATAAAGACCAGGATCGCGACAGGTTGAAATTGCGGGAACATGTTTTATTGGAAGATGGTATTCTATACCAGGTTCAGGATCAAAAAAGAACCCGGTTACAGACCCGGCTAAACCTCAATAATGGTGGGGTGGTTAATCCTGACGGATCCTACCAGATGAGGAATGGTCAGGCACGCCAGCTCAGGAATGGGGAATGCCTTGATATGGATGGCGTGAAATACAGGAACCAGGACCGCCTCCGGGAAAGATTTGAATCTAAAGCCAGGAAACAGGAAAGAATCGAAATGAGGAAGCAGCAACGGATGGAAAGACAAGGACAGCAAAGAGGCCATGGAAACAGAGGTTCCTGAACTCATCTCATCAATGGTCGGTCATGAAAAAAAATCTCATTTTACTGGGGTTAAGCCTCTCTATCCATCTATGGGTGGTGGCGCAGGACAGGGTACCAACGGATTCTGCAGAAAGAGGATTTGCCGGAACGGAATCGTACGCCCGCATTAGTGTAAACTATACGAGTGACTGGGTTTTTGCCGGCAGGAAGGATTCTTTGAAATTACCTTTTATTCGACCCTCCCTGGCCTATTATCATAAATCGGGTTTATTTGCCAGTGCTTCCCTCTCTTACTTGTTAACAAATGGGGAAAACAGGATAGACCACTTCGGCCTTTCGGCTGGGTATATGATGACCAAAGGAGATTTTTATGGTGGACTTAGCGCTACTGCCTGGTTTTTTAATGATAGCAGTTATTCCATACAAGCTGAAACGAACGGTAATGCATATGCGTTCCTGGGATATGATCCGGGTTGGATCGATCTCACAGTAGACGGGAGTGTCCTGTTTAGTAATCAACCGGATTTTATGTTGGGTGCTGAAATCAGCAGGATGTTTTATTTGGTGGATGACAAATTCACGGTAACACCTTCCGTGTATGCCCTTTTTGGTACGCAGCATTACTATAGTGAATATTACAGCTACCGAAGCACTGCCACCGGTAGGGGAAGAGGACAGGGACCCGGGGGCGGTGGGGGCACCGTTCCCACAGCCAGCGTTAGTGAATCAGATAAATTCCAATTACTTTCCATTAACCTGAGCCTTCCATTGTCTTACACCATTTCTAAATTCAGGATCTCTTTCCTTCCTGTGTACGCCCTGCCGCAAAATCCTTCATTAGTAACAATTGACCAGGTTGATTATAAAGAATCTGTAGAGAATACCTTTTACTGGTCAGCTGGCATTTCTTATCGCTTCTGAGGGAACCACCAATTTCCAGGAAAGATTAAGGAATAGCCGGAATTTATGATTCCGGCTATTTTATTTTTGTCTTTCAGGGTAATAGCTTGTCGGCTAAGTTCATTTTACAGCCTCTCCGGCCATAAAAACCTCTCTCTGCAGGGTTGTATTCAAAACCCCAACTTGTATAGCGTATTAAGTATCTGTTTTTACGGATGTATAGTAATACCAGTATTCATCTTCATAACGGTATAGTTTTTTAAGATCTGACCTGGATGTCCACCTCCTCCCTGAAAGCTCTCCAGAGGCTCTCTAAACGCTGTCTAGACGCTGTCTAGACGCTTTCTGGATGCTGCCCCGAGGCTTCCCCGATGCTGGTTCAATGCTGGTTCAATGCTGAAATCATGCTGACTCAATGCTATTGCAATGCTGAAAAAGTATGCCAGTGGCGGCCCCATGGAGACCGTGAACGACCGGTTTTCAACCAAAATTGCGGCGAACGATGTTGCCGGTTGTACCTGAATGGCAGGGAAATAGTCTTCGGGGAGCCCCTATTCTCTGAAAAATATAAACGGTAGCCGGAATTATATACTTCCCCCTATCTTATTTTATACCTAATTTTGGCGTAATGATGTTGATGTGCGCATTTTAGTAACCATACTGGCAATCATGTACCTGGGTCTGAGCTCGGATATTACTGTTCACTTGCATTATTGCATGGGCAAGTTGTCAGAATGGAGTTTACTGGAGAGCAAAGACGAGAGTTGCGGTAAATGTGGGATGGAAAAAAAATCAACGGAGGCCAGGGGTTGCTGTGATGACGATGCCAAATATGTAAAACTGCAACAGGATCATAAGCAAGCATCGGAATTGCTCTTTTCCACCCCGCTTCCTCCAGCGGTAACCATTGAATTTCCGGAGATCCCATCTCCGTCCTGGGTAACTGCAGCTACCTTAATTCCTTATTCCAATGCTCCACCCCGAAGTCCCAAGCAGGCTCGGTTTATTGTTATTGGTTCCATCCGGGTGTGATACCCTTCCTTATGCTGCGGCCACTGTTGCCGCTTTTCCCGTTTAAATGCTTCTAATTATTGCCTAATACTACTATATGGTACATCGTATCATTGAATGGAGCCTGCACAACCGCTTTATTGTCTTATTTCTAGCGATTGGCTTATTTATCGCCGGCGTTTTTGCCGTCAAAAAGAATCCCATTGATGCTATCCCGGATCTGTCCGAAAACCAGGTTATCGTCTTTACAGAATGGATGGGGCGAGCCCCGCAGCTTATCGAAGACCAGATCACCTACCCGCTGGTGACCAACCTCCAGGGATTACCCAGGATCAAATATGTACGGGGATCTTCCATGTTTGGAATGAGTTTTATTTATGTCATTTTTGAAGATGATGTTGATATCTATTGGGCAAGGGAAAGGGTCCTGGAGCGGCTAAGCACCGTTAGCCGTAACCTGCCCCAGGGCGCTACTCCCCAACTGGGCCCTGATGGAACAGGAGTTGGCCATATTCTCTGGTATACGCTTGATGCCCCCGGAATTGACCTTGGCGAACAACGCGCCATCCAGGATTGGTATGTCCGTTTTGCTTTGCAAAATGTACCCGGCGTGAGTGAGATCGCTTCTTTCGGGGGATTCCAGAAACAATACCAGATCACCATTGATCCGAATAAACTGCTTTATTTCAAATTATCCATCAGCGAGGTGATGAAAGCCGTCCGGCAAAATAATAATGAAAGCGGCGGACGGAAATTTGAGATGAGTGATATCGGTTACATCATTAAAACCAGTGGTTACCTGTCTTCTGTAGAAGAAATCAGCAATATCCCGGTGTCGAATCAAAATGGTGTTCCGGTAAGGGTATCAGATGTTGCTACTGTGCAGATGGCGGGGGAACCACGGCTCGGCATCTTCGACCAGGATGGAAAGGGGGAAAGGGTGGGGGGCATAGTGGTCATGCGTTACGGAGAAAATGCCTCTGAGGTGATCGGGCGGGTGAAATTGAAAATGGAAGAAGTGGCCCGCGGTCTTCCTAAGGGGATGAAATTTGACATCGTTTACGACCGTGGTGAACTGATCAGGGATTCGGTTTCGTCCATCAAGAACACACTGATCGAAGAAATGATTGTTGTTTCCATCGTGGTGATCATTTTCCTGTTCCATTGGCGAAGTGCACTGAGTATCATCATTCAGATACCTATTACCATAGCGGCCAGTTTTTTGCTCCTGAACGGATTCGGGATATCCTCCAATATCATGTCGCTCACGGGTATTGCCCTGGCCATCGGGGTGATCGTGGATAACGGTATCATCATGAGTGAAAATGCCTATAAGCACCTCTCTGAAAAGTATGCGATTTGGTTGAAAACGAATAAGCCATCCGACAAATGGATCAGTGAAGAGGATCGGTTAAAGACCATTGAGAAATCCAGCAAACAGGTTAGCCGCGGCGTATTTTTCGCCACCATCATTATTATAACTTCTTTCCTTCCCGTGTTCATGCTTACCGGGCAGGAAGGGAAAATGTTTCACCCACTGGCCTTTACCAAGACCTTTATCATGATCGTGGATGCCTTACTGGTGATTACGCTGGCGCCGGTGCTGATTTCTTTCTTCCTGAAAGGTAAATTCCGCCCGGAGAATGCGAACCCGGTAAACCGGTTCCTTGAACGCCTGTATGAACCGGTAATCCGGTGGGTCCTGAAGTGGAGGAAAACGACCATAGCCATCAACCTGGTGGCCTTACTGATTACCATCCCCTTAATGATGCGGGTGGGAACAGAATTTATCCCGCCGTTGGATGAACAGAGTATTCTCTTCATGCCGGTCACGCTGCCGGACGTGAGCAATGGTGAGATAAAACGCATTCTGCAGGTCCAGGATAAAATTATTAAATCGGTTCCGGAGGTGGAAAAAGTGCTCGGGAAAGCAGGTCGGGCCAGTACGGCAACGGATAACTCGCCGCTTAGTATGATCGAGACCATTATCATGTTGAAACCGAAAGATCAATGGCGCCCCGGGATCACCAAAAAGGATATCGTTAATGAACTGGATGCCAAACTGCAGATTCCAGGGGTGGTGAATGGATGGACGCAACCCATCATTAACCGGATCAATATGCTTTCTACCGGCATCCGCACTGATGTGGGCGTGAAGGTGTTTGGACAAAACCTGGATTCTATTGCTTCCGTTTCCGAAAAAGTCAAACTCGCCTTGGAAGGCACACCGGGTATTACCGATCTGTATGTGGAACCCGTTACCGGTGGTAAATATTTGAATATTGAACCTGACCGCGATGAACTGGCACGTTACGGACTGACCATTGATGATGTGAACCAGGTGGTTGAATTCGCCCTGGGGGGCAGCCCG
>CBFGLD010000190.1:0-5729 GCA_965649495.1 uncultured Flavihumibacter sp.
AAAAAAAACAGCTCCCCCGCCAGCTGGCAACCGCCAACATCAAAAAAACAAGCTCCTTTTTTTCTTTTTTTTCCTTCTGGCCCTCCAGCCCCCGGCCTTATAAAAAACTACTCCCTCCCCTGCTGCTCTTTGCCCTGGCCAACAGTTCCGACGCTTTCCTGCTCTTGCAAACCAGGGCCCTGACCGGTAGTGACACCATCACGATCGCTGCTTATGTATTTTATAATGTGGTCTATGCCATAGCAGCTTTCCCCCTGGGAATACTGGCCGATAAATGGGGATATAAAAATATGTTGGCAGCTGGACTAATGATCTTCGTGCTTGTTTATGCCGGATTTGGGTTTGCCGGAAACCTGGCTGCTGCAGGCAGTTTTCTTCTCCCGCTCCTCCTGTTTTTTATGTATGGGATTTATGCCGCAGCCACAGAAGGGGTTTCAAAAGCGTGGATCAGCAACACGCTCCCCAGCGGCTTTACCGCCACCGGCATTGGCCTGTACAGCTCCCTGCAAAGCACCTGCACCCTCCTGTCCAGTATCCTGGCGGGCATCCTATGGTCAACATTTGGACCGGCAACCACTTTCCTGGTCGCTGCTTTTCTTGCCGCAATTTCAGCAGGCTGGCTAATAATGGTTAATACGGAAAAAAAAGGGCGCCCCACCTCATAGCCCACCATGCCCATCATACAGGCGGATAGGTCCCTCCAACTCCACCGCCACCACCGCCATATAGGGATCCGTAGATTTGGCAGGCAAGTTGATAAATACCAATCCCGGCACCTGGCTCCAGGAAATCTTTCCTACCACTTTATGTTCCAACAGCTGATTGCTCCCCACCAGCCGTATCTTTCGGATAGTATTCCGCAACCCCTTGACTACCACGGAACCCGTTGGATGCGCCGGTAGAAATAGATACAAGGTGCTGGAATCTTTTGAAAGTGTGGAGGGCCCATAATAATGTCCCTGCGGCAAACCACCTACCGTTCCAAAAATAGCTTCATTGTGCTTTTTGTTCCACTTACCCAATTCCTTCAAAACCATTACCTGCTCTGGGGGTATGGTGCCATCCTCTTTGGGACCTATATCTAACAACAGGTTCCCCCCGTTGCTGACGGCGTCTGCAAAAATGTTTATGATCTCCGCCGGAGTTTTCCAGTTGGTATCCTGGTGCTGGTAACCCCAGTTGTTATTAATCGTCATGCATAACTCCCACCAACGCCCGCGGGGCCTGCGGATAGGAGTATTCTGTTCCGGTGTCTCATAATCACCCTGTCCCGCCAGCCGGGCATTAATAATGGCGGTAGGCTTGGAACGCAGGATCATCTGCCTGATTCCCGGGGCATCCCATTCCATCGAACTGTGCTCCCAGTCCCCATCAAACCACCAAAGATCCGGACGGAATAACTCACTCACTTCCCGGATCTGTGCCATATTAAACCTGGAAAAACGTTGCCACCGCTGGTTATCCTCCGCAATTTTATAACGCCCGCTGTCGCGCAGGAATCCCGGGTAATCGCTATGACTCCAATCGATCAGCGAAAAATAGGCGCCTCTTTTAATGCCGCGCTTGTCCAATGCGGTATAAAATGGAGTGAGCAAGTCTCGCCGCGCAGGGGTATGTCTTTTTACGTCATAATGTTGTTCCCGGGTGGGCCATAACGCTACACCATCATGGTGTTTGGTAGTGATGACAGCGTAACGTGCTCCGCTTTCACTGATAAGATCAGCCCAGGCTTCAGGGTCATACTTTGCAGCAGTAAATCCTTTCAGCTGGTTCATATAATCCTTATGGCCGATTTTCCGGTTGTGGAAACTCCAGCTTTCGTCTACCCCTTTTACTGCGTATATACCCCAATGGATAAAGATGCCAAGTTTGGCATCGGCAAACCATTGCATCTTTGCAGTGTCAGAGCCGGGAACGGCTATGGCGGCAGGGTTCGATTGGCTCACCCCGGTTTGCGCCTGTAATTGCAGGCAAAAAAAACTTCCAATTAGCAGTAATAATGAAGAGATCCCATTCATAGCATTCGTTGAAGTCCCGAAAGTAGGCAGATCCATTCCGGCCCTTTTCCTTAAAATTCACCAATCCTTAGCCGGATTGCGGCCCACCAACTATTGGCCCGCATCAAAGCCCAGCCTCTTTTCCATGCTTCGATCCAGTTTTGGAAGCCGGCGGCGCTCCACCAGGAAACTGGTCAGCAGGGCGATCTCCCGGAAAATATGGTGTTTATCCACCGCACCTTTCAGGTATTCTTTCCCCGTACTGCCCCCCGTACCAATCCTGGTACCAATCATGCGATGCACCATGTTCATATGCCGGTAGCGCCAGGTACTGAGCTGTTCATCGATCTCCAGCAAAACATTCAATAACTGGAAAGGTAATTGTAAAATGGGGTAACCCCGGTAGAGCATAATAAACAAAGCCGCCCTGCTGGCCCTGGGCGAAAGTTGCCGCTCCGGGTCAGGTCCCGACTCTGTGAACAACTTTTCAAAACCCTGCACGTTACCTGCTTCATTTTCACTTAAGCTTGACCGGTAAACATGGTAATATTCCTCGAACCATCCTTCCGCCTCATCCAGGAACGGCATCCTTTCCAGCCATTGGTTGAGCAGTGCGATCAGAGGTTGCTCCGACTCCACCTTACGGATCAGTTCCACCTGCTCCGGTCGCAACTGCGAAATATAATATTCCTGGCCGTGTCGTTGACTGAACCGCAATCCCAACCTGGCTTCCAGCGCCTTGAACTGCCAACTCTGGAAGCCCGATGCCGGGCGCAGCATATCACGAAAATCCAAAAAGTCCATCGGTGTCATGGTCTCCATGATATCTATCTGTTGCACCAACACCTTTAATATGGTAACACACCGTTGCAACCGATGCACAACTGTCTGCAATTCCGGTGAATTATCATTCATAGACGGCTGCTTCAGGATCGCATTCACCGATTCCACTTCATACATCACCTGCTTGAACCATAGCTCATATGCCTGGTGGATAATGATGAACAACATTTCGTCGTGTGCGGGCTGCTGGTTCAACACACTCTCGGGATGTTGCGCATTAAGGATCTTCTCCAGCTGGAGGTAATCCGAATAATGGACTGGTTTCATATTATTTGAATTCGTACCCAATGTCTTTCCTGAAATACATGCCCTCATAACGAATACCTTCCAGCACTTTTCGGGAAGCGCTGACCGCATCTTGTATGGTATCTCCAAAAGAACTTACGCAAAGTACCCGACCGCCATTTGTTACCACGGCATTGTTTTGGATGGCGGTACCCGCATGGAACAAGAAGGAACCTGCTGGTAAAGCGGCATCCAATCCGCTGATCACTTTTCCTTTTTCATAATCACCCGGGTAACCACCACTCACGGCCATAACAGTACAGGCTACACGAGGATCATGGTGTACGGTAATCTTGTCCAGGTTACCAAAAGCAGTTGCCACCAGCAACTCCACGAGGTCATTCTGGAGCCTTGGCATCACAACCTCCGTTTCAGGATCTCCCATCCGGCAGTTGTATTCAATCACATAAGGCTCACCGTTCACCTTGATCAAACCAATGAAAATGAATCCCCGGTAATCGATCCTTTCCGCCTGGATGCCCGCCACAGTAGGCCGAACCACCCGTTCCACCACTTTATCCATAAAAGCCTTATCCGCAAAGGGAACCGGGCTTACCGCACCCATCCCCCCCGTATTCAGTCCACTATCCCCCTCCCCTATGCGCTTGTAATCTTTTGCCTCCGGTAACAACACATAATTCTTGCCGTCCGTCAGCACAAAAACGCTGAGCTCTATACCGTCCAGGAATTGTTCGATCACTACTTTTTTGGAAGCATCCCCAAACTTTGCCGCCTTGATCATCTGCTCAAATTCCTGAACAGCTTCTTCGTGATCATGCAGTATCAACACTCCCTTGCCCGCCGCAAGACCATCAGCTTTCAGGACTATCGGTAATGCATGGTTGCGAATATATATCACACCTTCTTCAAAGGATGCTGCATCAAACTCACGATAGGCGGCTGTGGGTATTCCGTGGCGGTCCATGAATGCTTTTGCAAACGCTTTGCTGCCTTCCAGTTGGGCCCCATGCATGGAAGGCCCAATCACAGGCATCAGCCGCCCATTGGGTAATGCTACGGGATGTAGCCGGAAATAATCTGCCACACCTCGCACCAGGGGCTCCTCCGGCCCCACCAGGATCATATCTATTTTCTCATCGATGCAAAATTGACGAATGGAGGTAAAATCCGTAATCTGTAAAGGCACATTGGTACCGCATTCTGCAGTTCCTGCATTTCCGGGGGCGATAAACAGGTGGCTGCAGTAGGGACTTTGAGAGATCTTCCAGGCCAGCGCATGCTCACGCCCCCCTGAACCCAGCAATAATATATTCATGGTAATTCTTTCAAATATGAATGAACCTGATCGCTTAATCAGGCTGCGAAAATATAAAAATGCACGCAAAGCTTACCGTGAATCCCATCAAATGCACATCGGGTGGCCCTTTTATCGATTTAATCCTTATTTTGCCGCCACCAAAACCTAATGGCAATACTAAAATATAACTCATGAGCCAAACCCCGATTGCTTCCCGGTCCGGTCACCCTAAGGGACTTTATGTTCTGTTCGCCACTGAAATGTGGGAACGCTTCAACTACTACGGTATGCGCGCCGTCCTGGTGCTTTTCATGACCAAGGCCCTGCTGTTCGACAAAGCATTTGCTTCCAACCTTTACGGCTCCTATACAGGATTGGTGTACCTGACCCCGCTGATCGGCGGCTACATTGCCGACCGCTACTGGGGCAACAAGCGATCCATCATTGCCGGCGGCTTGCTCATGGCCCTCGGTGAACTGATCCTCTTTTTCTGTGGCTCTCTTTACAGCACAAACGAATCGCTGGCGTCCGTTTTGTTCTTTTCAGGTCTGGGTTTCATGATTGCCGGAAATGGCTTCTTTAAACCAAATATCTCCTCCCTCGTCGGGCAATTGTACCCGAAAGGCGACCGCAGAACCGATGCCGCTTACACCATCTTTTATATGGGTATCAATGTGGGAGGTGCCCTGGGTCCACTGGTCTGCGCTTTCCTGGGTGACACCGGCGACCCGGCCGACTTCAAATGGGCCTTCCTGGCAGGCGGCGTGGCCATGTTGCTGAGCGTGATCGTCCAACTGGTTTTTCAGCATAAATACGTAATTACGCACGATGGCAAACCACTTGGACTGGTTCCCCAGGACTCCCCAAAATCTTTTTCCAACCCCTTGTTTGTAGGAGTGGGACTCGCAATCCTCTCCGCCCTCATGATCGGGTTGCTATATGTAGACGCCATGGTGTTCAGCTACCTGAGTTATCTCCTGCTGGCTTCCGCATTGTATATCGCTTTTTTTATTTTTTCCGATAAATCCCTCTCCAGGATCGAAAAGGAAAGGGTGATGGTGATTTTCATCGTTTCCTTTTTCGTAGTATTCTTTTGGAGTGCTTTTGAACAGGCCGGTGCATCCCTTACCTTCTTTGCAGATGAACAAACCAACAGGTCCCTCAACTGGACCATTCCAAAATGGCTGATCCATATTTTATCTGCTGCACTCGTCTCCTACCTGGTCGTTCTCTTCCGGAAAGCAACCAATAAAATGGCAGGGGAATTTGACCGCAACCTGAGACTCACCGTCCAGGCATTACTGGCACTGGTCATCATCGCGCTGGTGGTGGGTAATATTAGCCTG
>CBFGLD010000191.1:0-5725 GCA_965649495.1 uncultured Flavihumibacter sp.
TATTGCCTGAATCATTGCCCCTTGAAAAGCGCCGACCCTTTCAATGGAAAAGAGCCAACCCGGTAGGATCCTTCAGGCAGTTAAAAAAATATCCTGCAATCTCCGGACTGGTGGCCTCGCTCACGCTAATTTATATTGCTGTTCATGCGGTACAGAGCACCTGGACCTTTTATACTATTGAAAAGTTTGGTTGGACAGAGAAGATTATCGGTTATTCATTAGGGTTGATCGGATTGATGATCGCCATTGTACAGGGCGGTCTGATCAGAATTGCGATACCCCGACTGGGTAATGAACGTAGTGTATATATTGGTCTCTTGTTTTATAGTATTGGATTTCTGCTATTTGCTTTTGCCGGGAATAGCTGGATGATGTTTGTTTTTACAATTGTCTATTGCCTTGGAGGAATTTTTGGTCCAGCTATGCAGGGGATCATTTCTTCCAGCGTGCCCGCCAATGAACAAGGGGAGTTACAGGGTGCGCTTACCGCACTGATGAGTGCAACCTCAATAGTAGGGCCCCCACTGATGAATAATCTCTTTTCCTATTTCACCAGGCCCGGGGCGTCATTTCGCTTTCCGGGAGCACCCTTCGCCATGGCCGCCCTGTTGGTGTTAATAAGCGCTGCGCTGGCCTACAGGAGTCTGCATTCTACCATTATGTTACAGAAAAAGCACAGGTAGCACTTACTCTTAATAGTTGATTAACAGGAATAAATTTGTGGCGCAACATTAAAGCTGTACATTTGCGTCGTTATTGAGTTAAGGATCCCGGCTTTGGATCGAGTTATTCTGCTACGCATTTTCTGCTATCTGGTAATTTTCCCGCCCGAATCGTTTCGCTCATTTTTTATTTATTTTTTTATTTTAGTATGAACATTTACGTTTCAAATCTGAGCTTCAATGTTGAAGACGAAGATCTTAGAGAGTTTTTCGCTGAGTATGGCGAAGTAACCTCTGCCCGTGTAATCATGGACAAATTCACCAACAAGAGCCGTGGTTTCGGTTTTGTTGAAATGTCTGATGACGAATCAGCCCAGAAGGCAATCGCTGAACTGGATGGTGGTATGGTTGAAGGTCGCGCTATCCGCGTATCAGTTGCTAAGCCCCGCGAAGAGCGCAGCAACACTGGTAACGGAGGTGGTGGCGGTCAACGTCGTTCTTTCAGCAACAGCGGAAGCCGTTGGTAAGATCGAAGATGACCTGAGGGTCATCTCCCAAAAATTTAGCAGGCCATTCCTTTGTTGGAATGGCCTGTTTTTTTATTCAATGATTTTCTCAATTCTGGTAAGCTTCCCCTGTGCATTAACACCTTCTACAACTATGCGCAACCTCTTGCTGATATCATTGTTGTAAACGTCATAAAAAATTCTTCGGTTATTCCTGTCAGTGAAAACATTTGGATTCCAGAACAGGGTAGGACGATTATCCTCATTGCTATGTTCCGGTTCTACTTTTGAGTAATCGGGCGAATAGAATTGTTTCTCCGGCAAGTAGCCCGGCACATTGGTAAAATCCAATCCTTTAACATTATCATTTGCCGCCGCGCCCTTTTTTGTATACACCGCAATGGCGCCACCACCACCGCCTGTACCCCCAAAAAATGGTGGCCGGAACACTTTGATCATGGCAACATCACTCATAGAAGTATTTTGAAGCACATCCATCTGTGATTGCATTTCATTAAGGAATAAAGATGGTGAACCTCCTCTCCAGCTTAGCTGGGTATTTTGCCCGGCCCCGGTGATCTGTAATCCAGCTACTTTTCCTTGCAGATATTGGAATACAGACATTGCCGAATTTGCTGTGGGATCATCTTCCATGATAAATGTATAACCATCCTGGCCTTTGAAAAATCCACTTGCATATTCTTCATCCATCTTTTCCTTCTTAGATTTTGTTCTTGCCACAACCGTTACCCCTGCCAGGGTCTGCACTTTCCGGCGTTCTTCTTCCTGCATTATATTTTTACGGGCCATGTCGCGGTTCAGGCGGTAGAAGCTGCTGTCCTGCCTTCTCCAGGTGGGGGTCCAGGCTGCTGCTGCTTTGAAGGAAGGTGCTACCTGCAAAAAATCCCCTTTTATATTAATAAGTGCCTTTGAGCTTAAAATTTTGTTCTGGTCATTATTGAACTGGTAGTACATTTTGGCTGTATCATAAAAGATCAAACCGGGAATACTGAATTTACCTTCGGTGCTCACCGGAATCACCATCACCTGCTGGCTGCCATTCTTAAGGGTAAAAATTCCAGTTAGTTCCTTTTGGGTTAATTCGGATTTCGAGAGCCCCATTACCGATCCATTTATAGTAAGGTAATCCTCCACCGGATGTTTAATGACAGGCCATTTATCTGCCAGGATATCTTCCCATTTAAATCTCCTCCAGCCATTTGTCATCATTACCAGATCAAGGTTTCGTGATACCGATTCTGATTCACTTGAAAAATAGTACCCGGGATTGTGAACATAACCCCTGATATCACTGGCAAGCAAAAGATGAGAATAAATATCCTGATCGCTTTCATGCGGCGGATTGATAGTTGCATCGGTAACTGATATGCTCAGATTACATTCAACTGTATCCGGAACATCGATCTGAATTACATTCCTTGCCCTTTTATCTGTTCCTTTTAAGGGAATGTTGAGGTCAGTAATGAAATAGTAATCCTGGTGATTTACAAAAGCGATCCTTTCTGCCAGTGGTTTTCCTTCCTCACTAAAAACAGTAACCTGTGTTATGCCCGTGGGAAGTATCTCGCCGGGGATTACTGCTTTCACTTCTGCAGAGCGGGTAAGATTTACCTTGGCCTGGTAAAGCATTTGCTGTTGCGACTGAGCAACCAGCACCACGGAAGGCACTTCAGTGGCAGCCGCATTTCGCCTCACTGTGAATTGAAGTCCGCCATCAACATTGTTTATTTCAAGTACCAGCCCGGTTTTCTGAATTGAAGGTAGTTTTACCTGCTGCAGTTTTCCAGTGGGGTCTTTGAAAGATGCTGTATAGGTTTCCCCTAAATCAGGGGTGATACTGAATATGCCCATGCCATCGTGTTGGGTAGTAAAGCTTGCATGCTTTTTTCCCTTTGAATCTGTAATATCTCCGGCAATGGTTACCGGGATACCATTTCCATCCGTTGCTTTGAATGCTACTCTTGATTGTACGCCCGCCACCAGGTCGCCCCCTTCAGGGAAAAAGTTGAGCTTTGTAACAGCAACAGTTTTTTTTGCTACTGCGTTGGAAGGATTCCTCACAGAGAGCACGGGAATTGTTTTGGTGTAGAGGAAAGCAGAGTCGAAATTCAGCATCCATCGGGTATAAGCACGAACATATACAATGGAGTCGGTGATACTTGCCGGAATTTCAAAGGAAGATGCTGCCCCGGCCTTAATGATGGGCGTAATATGCCTTTGCAATAGCTCCCCTTTCTCATTCAATAATTCAGAATAGAGGTTTCGGCTAAAGGGGGAGGCATTGTTTCCCACCTGTACATAGGCCTTGAACCATATTGTTTCACCTGGATTATAGGCCGATTTATCAAAATGCAGGTATAGCTTTTCCTGAGGGTAATTTGCGTCGAGCTGGGCCAATGCCGAATCATATTTTTGCGCCTGGCCCAAAATAGCTGAGAGAATCAGCATTGTAATCAGAGCTGTGGCCCGAATTTGTCGTCTTTTCATAACTGTACGCTTCAACATAGTCGGCAATATCCTAAATTTTTACGCAACGGGAGAAGCCCACCTTCAGCGGGAGTAATTTTTATCGAAACCTTTCGAAAAACTCCCAGGTCCTTAATAGCTGGTCCATACGTTGCCGGTTATTTCCGCTTCGGGTGATCTCATGCGTAGCACCCGGATGCCGCACATATTCCACTGGGCGCCCCAAAACTTTAAGGCTTTTATAAATTTGTTCGCTTTGAATAACGCCGGTACGAAGGTCGTTCTCGCCATGGAAAATGATAAAGGGTGTGGTGATGTTCTCGACATAGTTGATGGGTGATTCGCGCTCAAGAACTTCACGGGTCTTTGGCTCCCACGGATATCCGTCAAAATAGTTGGGAACCAGCCGCCATGCATTGCCTTCTCCAAAAAAAGTTTCCAGGTCATAAACTCCGCGCTGGCTGCAGGCTGCCCTGAACCTCTTGTCGTGGGCTATAATATATGCTACCAGGTATCCCGCATAGGATCCTCCCGTAACAAATAAGTTACTGGTATCAGCCCAACCTTCACTAACAGTTTTGTCGAGCGCCGTAAGTACATCACTCATTGGACCTTTGCCCCAATCGTTTTTATTGGCAACCAGGAAGTCAAGGCCATAACCACCTGATCCGCGGGGATTGCTGTATACAACACCATATCCCTTACTACACCAGTACTGGAATTCATGCCACATGGAACTTTCGCCGGGTCCCCACATAGCAGCCGGACCACCATGGATCTGTAGCAGGAGAGGATATTTTTTGCCTGCAGTATAATTGGCCGGTTTCATGATCCAGTATTCAACTGTGAGTCCTTTGTCATTTACAAAGCTTTGTTTTACCGGCTCTGAAATAGATTTCCTGTTAACCCAGTTGCTGTTGAAATTGCTTATCCTCTTCTCATTTTTGCCATCCTGGTCAGAAACATAAATATCAAAGGGATTTTTCACCATGGTCTTCACGTAAACCAGGCGGTTGCCAGCCACATCGAATGAGCCTATGCCTTCATCAGCACTTCCCAGGAATTGTTGTGTTCGGGTTTTTAGGTCGTACCTCAATATGCGTGCGCCCCCGTTGCCCGGGACGTTGGCAAACAGCACTTCATCACCCTTCCAGGCCAGGCCACCTGTATTCCGGTCAACGGAAATATTTATGAGGTCTTTTTCTCCGCCATCAGCAGGCAGGATGGCAATCGTGGGAATAGTAACATAGCCAACACCACCATGCTGCAGAGCGATCCACTTACCATTGGCGGAAACCCGGGCACCAGTAAAGCGGTAATCATTTTTGGCGAGAAGAGGAGAGAATCCACTGCCATCTGAATTCACCCGATAAATGGCTGTGGATAAGGAACGGTCGGGATGACTGTTTCCGCCAATGCCCCCTTCCACAATAAGCTTCACATTTGTCAGGAACTGTGGATTATTAAATGAGTTAAAACCTTTGGTGAGCTGTTGTTCACGGGCATTTTCACTGACGGAAATAATAAAGACATGCGACCGGTTCATTTCGCCGCTGGTAGATGATTCGCCCTGAAATTGCAAGCGGTTTATGACCTTGGCTTTCTTGTCCTGTTCATTCTTTTTGAGCCAGGCTCTTACCTCTTCGAGGGATCCATCGGGGTCGGCAGTTTTATTGCCCGCTACCAGAAAATCATTATTGCTAAATCCTGGCTTTTCGGTTGACCATTCCGGTGATTGTTTACCAGGGTTGAAAAGAGAATCGGTGGCCAGTTCCGTTAAGCTCGCCGATGAAACAAATGCGATCTGTTTACTATCAGGGCTCCAAACAGGTGCGGAGGCCCCATATTTGTTATGGGTAAGCTGAATAGCTTCGCCACCATCCATTTGTAAAAGGAATAGTTGGGATTTCCCATCCACCTGGCGGGTGAACACAAGCCTTTTACCATCCGGACTAACTGCCATTTGTGAAGATGATTCTTTTGATGCAGTAAGCTGACGGGGTGCTGAGTTGCCATCGGTATTCACCATCCAGACTTGTGTGCGATATTGATATTCCCATTTCTTATCAG
>CBFGLD010000192.1:0-5717 GCA_965649495.1 uncultured Flavihumibacter sp.
TACCACTGTTGATTTGGATTGCCGGTAAGCGGCATTTGTTTCACGTAAAGGGCATCAGCATCCTTTGTGCAATTGGGAAAGGGACCGGAATTAACGGAACCACCGATAGTAGGATGCTCTTCCCGGTAAACACAATGCCGTTCATTATTTCTGACAACGCTGAGCGTGTATCCCGATAATGCCGAACTGATGAGATACTTATTATTTTCAAGTTTGACCAGGTAAAATTGCTGATTTACGCCTCCCTTGTTTCTGTATCCAATAAGGGTTTCGCGTTGATCTTTCCTTCCAAATGGAATATCTATATAGTTATTGAAATGCCTGTTGGTTATCATGAAAAGTGTACCGGATTCATTGACTTTTATGAAACGCCAATGTTGTTTTTTATCCTGTTGTTCCCTTTTTTGGGTGATCAGTTTTGCTTCTGATGCCATCGCAATTCTGCGTTTGAAATCGGGCGGATGGCCTGGATTTGTCAGTGCCTCCCCATTTTGTACCAATACAATTTGATAGTATTTGTTTTGGTCAATGGTTATTTGACCAGTTGCATGTACGTAAGACAGGATTACAAGAATCAAAACTGTCAACTTAGTGTAAGTGCCGGTTTTCCCTTTCATGATTACTAGTTTTCTTCTTCGAAACTAGTTTGCTGCAAACCGTTGTTCAAATGGGAAAACGCGGATAGGTTTGGCAGTAATGACTTTATTTACTGAAAGATAAATCTCGTTGCTCCAACCATAGCAGAAATTGCAATTTTCAGGCATTGCAACATTGTGGTTGCAGTTATTGCAAAAGGATACTCTTCAGCGTATTGAATTCTGCATTTTGTTTGTGTCCGACTACTTTTTTGCTTCCAAATCCCCCCCATCCTCGATTTTATAAGCCTCCACCCTCGATTTTGAAAGCCTTTCCCACCCCCGAAATGCAGCCTTGTAACCCGTTTCACCCCTGAATCGGCAACTCCATTTTTCCATTCACCCCGCCCGCGCGGTTACTCACCCCCTTGCTGCGGTTACTCACGAATTGCGCAAAATCCGGTTCCCTCCGGACCCTATAGTTGGTAGTGTAATTCGAAATCATTCAAACTAAAAAAACAGAAAAATGAGTAACCAATTTATCCGGTTCCGGAACAGGAACTGCGAGTACAGGATCCCTACCGAATCGATCATCTATGTTCAGGTGATGGACGCTTTTATCCTGATCTATACCCTGGGCGCCCGTTACCAGATCCGGTGCAGGCTGAAGGAACTGCTCAGCAGCCCCGAGTGCGACTGCCTGGTGCAGGTACACCGCTCTTTTGCTGTGCATCCCGACAAGGTGATCAGCATCAGTCACAACGAAATCGGGTTGGGCCACGTGACCCTCCCCCTCGGCAAAACCTTTTCTAAAACCTTGCGGGATTGGTTTCTCAACGACAGTTAACCGCCGCTGCAGCCCTCCTGGTCTGGGTTCCGGATTCCGGGCAGCCATTTGGTCCGGCGGGAGGAATGGCCCCGCCGGATCTCCCGGAAACGAAACCCCCAGGATGCTGCGGTAGGGTATACCCGGCCAATGCTCTTTGAATGCTGTCTCCATGCTGTCTAAACGCTGTCTATACGCTCTCTGGAAGCGGATTCCATGCTGGCGGAATGCGTCCCCAAAGCTGGTTTGATGCTGAAATGATGCTACTTCGATGCTGGGTCAATGCTTAAATCATGCTGCCGCAATGCTGAAAAAGTACGCGAACGCCGGCCCCTGGACAACGTGAACGGCGGTTTTTGAAGCATTTTGATTGCGAACGCCGGACGACATGTACCCGAATGGCGGATAACCGCAACCCTGGCCAACACCCTGACCCATCCTGCCCCCTGATCCGTACCCTTATTTTTTAACCTTTTAAAACTTAAATCCCATGGCAATTACCTCTAATAACGTGCTGACCCGCAATTACAGCGGCAAAGTAGCCGGACAGTATGTCCTCCGCACCCGTGGCGCCAAATCGATGATCGCCGGTTTGCCCAAGCCTTTCGAAGTGAAGGAGGAGTTTAAAGCGAAGAAGCTGGAAAACCAGCGCAAGTTCAACCTGGCCGTGATCTACGCCAAAAAGGCGCTCCAGAACCCCGACCTGAAAGCGGACTATGCTGCCGCCCGCCGGGGCAACCAGTCGGCTTTTAACGTGGCCTTTATGGACAAATACTTCGCTCCCGAACTGTCTGAGCTCCGTACCGAAGAATACACCGGCCTCGCCGGCCAGTCGCTCTTCGTACAGGCCATTGATAATTTCCGCGTCACCAAAGTGGTCTTCACCCTCTTTGCCGCCGATGGCAGCAAACTGGAGGAAGGGGAGGCCGTCATGGATGAAAACGGGTTCGACTGGATCTATACCACCCAGGTGGATAACCCCTCGCCGGCCGGTACCATCATACGGGTAACGGCGGAGGATATCCCAAAAAGCAAATCCATCCTGGAGGGACTGATCTGATCTCCCGTACCCGACCCTAAACCCTATTTGTTAACCCCCTAAATCCCGAACACATGAAACAACAGGAAATCGACCGGCTCACCCTGGCAGAACGTGCCCTCGCAGACACCCCACGGTTTTTCGTGAAGCTGCGTAACATCGGATTAGCCCTGGCGGGCATCAGCGCCGCCCTGCTGGCCAGTCCCGTTGCACTGCCTGCCCTCGTTACCACCATCGCTTCCTACCTGGGCGTGGCCGCCACCGTGGCCAGCGCTATCAGCCAGGTGGCGGTGAAAGGATAGGCGGATCCTGGCTCTCTTCCGTTCCCTGCAGCCCCGGCGCCGCCGGCCGGGGCTCTTTTTTCAAATCTTTAAAACATATCATTATGTCTACAATTACCTGGGATAACAAATCCCGCAACCTCTACAAAAAACTCCTTCAAATGGTGGGCATCCTGCATACCGCCAAAACAGAAGAAAAAGCGACCCGCAGCGGCAAATCGGCCGCCCCGCTCACCGAATCTCAAATCAAATTCCAGGAGGCCGTGGCCTATGCCAACCGCGCCATGGCCGACCCCGTGCTGCGCAGCGCTTATGCCACCCTGTTTCCTAAGCGGACCGACCATTTCAACATCGCTAAGTACGATGCACTGTCCGGACCCGTGTTGGACGACCCCATGGTCATCCGCGACCACATCCAAAAAGACCTGTTCGTGCGCATCGCCGCCTCCGATAATGTGGCCGTGGCCAAGGTCAGGGTGCAGATCAAAACCCCCTCCGGTAAGCTCCGCGAGGAAGGCGACGCAGAGCAGGGGGAGACCAAGATCCGCTGGGATTATATCACCGATAAATCCTATTCCCAACTGAAGGGTTGTACCCTGACCGTCACGGCCTATGACCTGGCCGGTAACCAGGCCTCCCGCGAGATAAAAATCTGACCCATGGAGCTACTACTGGAACGCGATTACCATCCGTTGGGTACGGATGGGATCCTGAGCTGCAACGATGAATTTATCTGCTTCACCATCGAACTGCCGTGGAGGGACAACCGCCGGATGATCTCCTGCATCCCCGAAGGCCGCTACCGGCTGGTGCTGCGCTTCAGCGACCGCCACCGCTGGCACCTGATGCTGAAGGACGTGCCGGGTCGGACGCTGATCCTGGTACACAAGGCCAACAACGCCCTGAAAGAACTGAAGGGATGCATCGCCCCCGTTACCCGGATCCTGTCGCCCGGCATCGGAACCAACTCCCGCGCGGCTTTCAGCCTGCTGATGAAAAAGATAAGACCCTGCCTCGACGCCGGGGAACGGGTATGGCTAACCGTAAAAAACCTCTCCGACCGATACCACTCGCTCCCTGTTTTTGGTTGATTTTGTCATTTTGCCAAAATCCCCGGCCAATCCTGGCTAGGGATTTTTTCCCATATTCATTCACTTTTTAAAGCCTTTTTTCCTCGATTTTGAAAGTATTTACCATCGATTTTGGAACTATCTGCCCCGACGTACAGATTTCCACCTCCCGGCACTTGCAGGTATGCGCGATGGTTAGTAGCATTGTATCACCTCTTAAATGTTATCCTCTTGCTGCGAATTCTACACGGCGACAATGAAATCGGAATGACCCCGCTCAAACGGGTCGCTCCCCCTATCAAGGGTCTGCTGCTGCACGAAAGCCTGGGTAAATACCAGTTTGGCATCGGTGAGCTGGGGTTGCAATATTACCATACGGCAGACGGCTTAGTGGCCCTGGGTCACTTTCAGGTGGGCAAAAAGGTTTCTTTAAGGCTGGATACCAACCTGCGCGCCAATTATATGGTGGTGGTAGTGGAAGGGGAGCTGGATGTAGAGGTGGCGGCGGGAGTATACGATAAACTGAAGAGATGGCATTACTGCCTGATGAACACGCCCGATTTCACCCTGCATTTCAAAAGGGATGGATTACACCGCATCCTGCTCTTCAATGTGGATTCCATCATGCACCGGATGGAGATGGATGCTTTTCCCATTGGTCGCTATGAACTGGATAGTGAAATGCAGCAAAGGCTCAGCGATATCCTGGAACCCAGGCCGCCCATCCCCAATCCAAGTCAATGGCTGACGGAAAAAACGGAAGACATGTATCGCGGTATCCTGAATTTATTTGTCCGTGCGGAAGATCCGAAAACAACCGCCGACCGGCACCTGTCGCTGGCCTGGAGAGTAAAACAATACCTGGAAGAAAATTTTGGCCAAACCCTGTATGTCAAGGAAATACCGGGCATCTTTTTAACCAACGGCAACACCCTGAACGAAGTTTTTTCCAAACACAACGGAAGATCACTGAACGACTACCTGAATTTCCTGCGGGTGGAAAAGGCCAAACATTTGTTGGTACACACCAATATGTCCATTGCGGAAATCGCCCAGGTGGTGGGATGCAATCCCAGTATCCTGGGCAATAATTTCAGACTACGGGTTCATATGTCCCCTTTAGAATACCGGAAAAATTATAGTTATGAGTAAAATGAGTGAACAATTGAAGCAAGCGGCCACCTATGCCGACCTGAATCCCCGGGCGGCAGAGTTACTGCGTAATTTTTTCCTGAATACCGCAACCCAGGCAGAAAAAGATGAGCTGGATATATGGATGATGGCATCCGAAGCCAACGATCACCTGTTCAACCTGCTGGTGGAAGTGAACCGCTTTGGCACCGGCGCCGGCACCCTGCACCTGCTGGTGAAGATGGCTCAAAAAACACCGCGGAAAAAGAACCGGGTCCGGCAGGTCTTCGGATGGCTGGTGCTGGCCTTCCTGGTAGTAACGGTGGTGGACCTGGTGATTCCCGGCCGGGTCATCAGCAGCCTCTTCACCGACAGACCCCTGAAGAGTCCGGGTTTCGGAAAGAAAACCATCGTTACCCAGGCCTCGCCCCAGGTCATCTGGCTGGCCGACAGTACGCGGGTGGAGCTGCAGCCCTATAGCAGCCTCACCTTCCCCAACGATTTCTACATCGATGAACGCATCGTTACGCTCAAAGGCAGCGCCCGCTTTGATGTGCGCTACGAAGACCGCGAGCCCTTCAGGGTGAATACCGGCAGCACGTTTGCCGAAACCCCCGATGGCGCTTTCCTGGTACAGCAGGATACCGCTTCCGGTCGCATCGTACTGTCCGCTACCCGCAACTATGTGAGCTTCGGCCTGGATAAAAAGAATGTATGGGGCGTGCAGCAAGGCGGTAAAGGCATCTTTGAAAACGGCACCATCCGCCTGGAAAAACCAACCCCTTAACCCAATTA
>CBFGLD010000193.1:0-5650 GCA_965649495.1 uncultured Flavihumibacter sp.
AGCAGCAATTTCTTCATCAGTTTCCTGCCCAAAGGCAGCCACGTGATGGAATACAGCCTGTTTGTTTCGCATACCGGAACGTTCAGCAATGGGATCACGACGCTGCAGTGCATGTATGCACCCGAATTCACCAGTCATTCAGAAGGGTTGCGCATCACGGTGGAATGATACTAGATTTGCCGCATGCAAACGGATTTCATTATAGTGGGGCAAGGGCTTAGCGGAACCTGGCTCAGCTGGTGGCTGCTGAAGGCCGGAAAATCTTTCGTGGTAGTGGATGACAACCGGCCCGTAAGCTCTTCCCGCATCGCCTCAGGGGTGATCAACCCCGTTACCGGAAGGGTACTTGCCAAAACCTGGCTGGCAGACACCCTTCTCCCCTTTGCCCTGGAAACGTACCGTGAAATAGGACAGGACCTGGGCATAAAGGTGGTTGATACCGTTGAAATCCTGCACAGTTTTCCCACCCGGCAGATGCAGGAAGCCTTTGAAAAAAGGGTTCCGGAAATGCCGGAATACCTGTCGATCCCCGCGGATACCAGGAAATGGGAAGCTGTGTTACACCCCGGTTTCGGCTATGGTCTTATCCATCCCGCCCTTTTGATAGACCTGAACTTATTATTGAACCGATGGCAACAAAAACTCTCTGCGGTGAAGATGCTAAGGCAGGAACATTTCAGTAGCGAAGAGTTGGTGCTGGAAGGGGATACTATACGGTATAAAGAATACAATGCCCGGAGTATTATTTTCTGCGATGGCATCGGAAGTATGGATCTTCCCTATTTTAACCGGCTGCCTTTTGCCCCCAATAAAGGAGAGGCCCTGTTGTTGGAAATAGACGGCCTGCCTTCCCATCATATCTACAAAAGAGGCTTGTCGCTGGTACCTTTCCCGCACTTTAATCAACTGGCAGACCCCCGCTATTTCTGGGCGGGCTCCACCTACCAGAATAAATTCGCCGATGCCCAGCCTACCGCAGCATTCCGTAGCAAAACAGAAGAACAGCTACGGCAATGGCTGAAGGTCCCCTTCCGGGTAGTGGATCACTGGGCAGCCGTGAGACCGGCAACCCTGGAAAGAAGACCATTCGCCGGCATGCACCCCTTGCACCCACAGGTGGGTTTATTGAATGGAATGGGAACAAAAGGCTGCTCCCTGGCTCCCTGGATGGCCAAACAAATGGCCGAACACCTGGTACACGGCACCGCCATACAGCCCGAAGCGTCCATGGAAAGGTTCCGCCGGATACTTTCGTCCCGGTAACCGCAGGTGAAGGACCATCCCTTATTTTTACAGCGAAAAGAAAATTCAATGGCCACTAACAGGATGTATAGTATACCGGAACAATTCCGGAAAATAGAAAACCTTCATATCGTATTCTGGCTCATCAAAGACATGAGCTGGGCAATGCTCTGGAAACCACTGGGATTGATGATCATTCCCACCCTGTTTTTCGCGCTGAAGATCACCTGGCAGACCCGCCTGGTACAATCCGAACTATACCACAACCTGGCGGTTGCTTTCTGGATCATCGCCAATTGCTACTGGATGGTGGTGGAGTTCCTGGAAACACCTGATCATTACCGTTACTTCACTGCTATCCCTTTCGGGGCTGGCATTCTTTGCATCCTTATATATTATGTAATGATCAGGCCGGCAGACAAAAAACGGGAAACTGTGATCATGGAAGTGGAAGTTCCGGAAAACATTGCGAAGATCGTTAATGCCGGATAATGGTGTCGCCAACATGAATCACGTCCTCCCCGTCATGCAACAGGTTCATCCCAAATAACACCTTATTGTTTACCTGGCGGTAGGTGGATAACGTCTGCAGGGGTTCTTTTCCTTTTTCGCCTGTGGCCTGGTTTACCGTGGTAAGTACACACCGGGCGCAGGGTTTAACGCCCAGAAATTGTATGCCATTGATGGTAAAGGATGACATGGTATCTTCCTCATAGGGGTCACCACCCGTAAAAACAATATTGGGCCTGAACCGATCCATACTAACGGGATCAGATAACCGCTGGTTGAGATCATCCAGTGAGGCCTGCCCGATGATCATCAGGGGATATGCATCCGAAAAGCTGGTAATTTCTCCATGATGCGCGTACTGCGGATCAACCAGTCGCAAGGTTTCATTGGGCATATGCACCAGGCGGCATTCAACACCCAGCATATCCGAAAACCATTGGTCGGCACCGGTGCATACCAGCTCTGCTTCACAGGTATCCTCCCAAACCCGGACCGGGACCTTTTCACCCCGCCCCTGGTCCAGGGAGACCAGCATATGCGATTCCGGGTCCTTCTTATGGTACACTTTTAAAGCATCACCCTCCAGGGCTGCCTGTAGCATGGCCATTTGGGGAAACACCCGCTGGGTCATGAACCGGCCGTCTCTGTCTACCAGCATCCACCTGCGGTCATGGGAAAAGCCCCTGTCAGTCAGCAAGGCTTCGTTCACCCGGAAACCACCCAGTGACTTGACCGGGTATATATATAAATCACTTACCCGAAGCATATTGCAATATATCGAATATTGACGCATCCTGTGGCCATCGGGCTGTACATTTGAAGAGAAAATTGCTTTATGGAAAAAGCCACTATCCGGATCGAATATTGTCCCAGGTGTCACTGGCTGCTCAAAGCCGCTTATATGGCCCAGGAACTGCTAACCACTTTTGCCGACGAGCTGAAATCCGTTTCACTGGAGCCATCCGAGGTCAACGGCCGCTTTACCATACACCTCGATGATGAGCTGATCTTTGACAGAAAATCAAACGGCGGTTTTATGGAGATCAAAGAAATCAAACAATTGATTCGCGACAGGGTGAATCCAGGCAAAAGCCTCGGGCACTCCGACCGTAAAACAGAACAAAATTAACGCCGCATGTTTTTACAAGCCGTTGTTCTTTGTGGAGGTAACAGCCTGCGCATGGGTAGCGATAAAGGTATGATGCGCCGGGTGGGCCAGGATAGTCTCCAGGCAGGCACCTGGGCCCAAACGGCCGTTGAATGTTTGTCTATACTGGGCAATGAGGCATTGATATCCGTGAATCCAGTCCAGTATCCCGAATACGGGAAGGTTTTTAACCCAAACCGCCTGGTTACCGACAATGCCTCCCTTCAACTGAATGGCCCCCTGAAGGGATTATTAAGTGTTCATCTCCATGTGCCTGCAGCAGACCTGCTGGTGCTTGCTTGTGATATGCCTTTAATGCAACAGGATATTATTACACTCCTGCACAAGCTCTATACGGATCACCCCAACCACGACGCCTACCTGTTTACAAACGACGGCCAACCCGAACCCTTATGCGCCATTTATACCGCGGAGGCACTCAATAAGATCTACCAGGATTACAAGCAGGGCAAACTTCTCAAACACAGCATGAAGTATATGATCTCCCGCATCCATGCATATTTCCACCCCCTTACCCATGGCCAGAAAACATCCTTCCGGAACTTCAATGCCCACTCCGAATTAAACGGCCTCTGACACCCAGGGTTCACTTGCTGTTTTCCGGAATTTTTCTTTGCCCGCCCCGCAAACAATACAACTATACGTATCCGGCAGTAATTCAAATGCCGTTCCGGCCGCCGCACCCGATACCGGATCGCCATAACGTTCATCGTAAACAGTCAGGCATTCTTCGCACTGCCATATGTCACCCGCTTCCCTCACCTTGGATGCTAATCGGGAAACCGGTATTTCCTTCGTATTCCGCTCACGCGAATGCTGGTAAAATGCAACCAATGCCCTGCGTAATTGTTCCGGCAATAACCACCTCGGATTGTTACGGCTGAATACAAAGGCCGTTCGCTTATTGGGATTGAAATCTTCCGAACATAATATATCATAACTGTGAAAGAAACCCAGCCTCCCGATCCGGAACAAAGGGGTTCGCCGTACCAGGATGCTGCAGAAGACCTCTGACTTTCTTCTGGTTTTCACTCCAACGCAAACTCCGAAAGTGCGCATATCCGTATCATTTAGATACTTTACCAGCGAATGCTTAATAGATAATCCCAATGGACAATTATCCTCTACCTGGAAATTCAGTTCATTAGCGGCGTGGCGCACATTTACCTGGTACCGGTCCAACACTGCATTCCACAAATGCCGGTCTTTCTCTTCAATCGATTTGATGATGATCGATTTCCAGGGGGTGGCACAAATCTGGCCAATCCTGGTCTCCAGGCACAACCGACATACCGCTTTCAGGAATGCCGTAGGAAACAATTCATCCCGCCGGTAAATTCCCACCCAATACCCGGAAGCATACCGATTAAATCCCTCATAGTACGGAAGGTTAAATTCGGGCATAGTTACCGGCATCTCCGCCTTTCTTGTTAGCGCAGACTCCTCAAATACTTTTGTTACCCCCTCCGTATTACCTTCCAGCAGGCAATTTTCTATTCGCAGACTGAATCTGGCAATATCATTGGTATACACCAGAACATTACATTCAATGATATGGTTGGTTTTAGGAAAGCGTAGCAGGCAATGCCAGTAATGGGGCTTATCCACGCTGGCAACCCAATTGATATTACCCGTAAGCAGTGGCGTAAAACTTTGCTTGCTGTCGGAAATATTGACTTTTAACCGCGGCATGAAATCAAAGGCGTCGAATATATCCTTATACACGCCTTCGCTTAACCAGGTGTTATTGATGAACACTTCTTCAGCAGGGTACGAACTCATGATATTGGGGAATTTCTCCGGGTCTTTCTCAAAGGTTATTCCCAGCGCGGTTAATTCCCTCTCCAGTTTACCGGCTGTCTCTTCGGTATATTCCAACAGCATCTGTTGTCGCAACCCAAAACGAACTTCCGTTAAGCCACTGCTTTCTGCTGCAACCAGGATATTATACAGGTCTCCTGGTGAGATGATACCGCCTTTGAAATTCACTTTGATGACTGATGTCCCTGGCATATGTCTTTATTTTATGCGATCAGTTTGAACTCGCGCATGGCGTGTGGAAAGTTTCGGTTCTCATGTCCCGGACGACAAAGCTTTATCAACGCGAAACGCTGCAACGCTTCCAGGCGGCACCACTGTTCCAGGCTGATCGACCAGCCATAAGTGGTAGTATGCACCTGCAATTCGTCGGGAATCTTCCCTGGGTTTTCCCAGTCGGGGGTTTCTGCCGGAACCAGGTACTTCACCGTTTCACCACACCGCAACATCAGGGTTGCAGCCCGTTGCCGGTACTGTTCCCGCTCCTGCCGCGAATCTACTGTTAGAGTAGCCAGTTCGGCCCGTTCCTCCAGGCTGCATTTGCTCCAGGCCGACAGCGAAAACTTGACTCCAGCCAGGTCCAGCCGCATGCGTACCACCATTGGAATACACCTGATATTGTCTTCTACAAAATCGGATTCAAATAAAAAATACTTCAGGTTTGGCATAAATCTGGTGTTGATTTTTCTAATATTGTTTTCACCTCTGAGCGGCAGCTTCCGCACCCCATCCCCGCGCCGGATAACTGGCACAGCTGTACCAGGTCGGTGCAACCCTGCTCAATGCGGCTTAACAGGTTTCCTTCCCCTACATTACTGCAGCTACAGACTAGTTTACCCAGGACGGGCTCTGCCGGTTTTCCCGAACGAAGCAACTGGATCCTTTTTTCACTAAGCTCCAGCTTTTGCTGTA
>CBFGLD010000194.1:0-5575 GCA_965649495.1 uncultured Flavihumibacter sp.
CGCCGTGCAGCAGCTGCAGCCGGGCGAGACGGTGGGCTACGGCAGCACCTTCACCGCCGGTCAGCCCATGCGCATCGAACTCTTTGTTCACGGTGCCCTCTGCATGGCCGTCTCCGGAAAATGTTACCTGAGCCTGCACACCCACAACGCTTCCGCCAACCGCGGCGCCTGCACCCAGAACTGCCGCCGCCCCTACACCGTCACCGACCAGGAATCGGGCCACCAGCTGGAGATCGACAACGAATACATCATGTCGCCCCAGGACCTCTGCACCATCGATATCCTCGACCAGGTGCTGGCAACCGGCGTGCATATCCTTAAGATCGAAGGACGGGGCAAAGGGCCCGAATACACCTACACCACCACACGCTGTTACCGCGAAGCCATCGATGCCATCGCCAACGGCACCTACAGCCCGGAAAAAGCCGCCGCCTGGAAAACCCGGCTGGCAACCGTTTACAACCGCGGCTTCTGGGAAGGATATTACCTCGGCCGACGCCTCGGCCAGTGGACCGCCCACCCCGGATCTGCCGCCACAGAAAAAAAGATATACATCGGCAAAGCCACCAACTATTTCCCCCGCATCGGGATTGCCGAGTTCCAGCTCGAAGCCGGCACCCTCAAAAAAGGCGATACCATCCTGGTTACCGGTAAAAAGATCGGCGCCGCCAAAATGGTGCTGGATGAATTTTATGCCGAAGGATACCCGTCCGACATAGCCGTTCCACCCGACAAGGTCACCTTTCCCCTCAGCCAGAAAGCCGTGCCCGGTGATAAACTCTATAAGATCGTGGAAAATAAATCTTGACTGCCCGGATGCCATTGATCCTTCAATACCGCGATAAATGCATCGGCTGCGGCATCTGCCAGGAGATGCAACCGGAACACTGGCGCATGTCCAGAAACGACGGGAAAGCCAGCCTGCTGCGGGCCATCGCTAAAAAAGGAATTTACCAACTTGTCATTGAAGAAGAGGAGATCCAACGCACACAAGCCGTGATCACCGCCTGCCCGGCCAGGATCATCAGGCTCGCCTGAGCCAGTTCACTACCACCACTACCAGCAGCAGTACCAGTCCAAGGGAACCGTATATGGTATAACTCAGGGGCATATCTGGTAGTAAGATAGCTATTTAACCGCTGCGGTGCACCAAGAATTCGTTAAATCAGCACCTGTTCTATCAACTTCAGCCCTGCGGCGGGTGATAAGCCCTCCCAAAGCACCCGGTATACCGTTCCCGCAATGGGCAGATCGGCACCCAGGGTGGCATTCACCACATGGATGCACTTCGATGCATTATACCCCTCCGCCACCATATTCATTTCCAACTGCGCACTTTTTACCGAGTACCCCTTCCCGATCATGTTGCCGAAAGTTCGGTTGCGACTGTGCAGCGAATAACAGGTCACCAACAGGTCGCCCAGGTATACAGAGGCCGCATAATTGGCATCCTTTTGATGCGTAACCGGATTCTCCCCCGCATGTACTCCCACCTCGATCCTGCCTACCCCCATCTTACGCAGGAACCCCGCCATCTCATCGGCACAGTTAGCAATCAGCACACTCTGGAAATTGTCCCCATATTCCAGCCCATGCGCTATACCCGCTCCCAGCGCATATATGTTTTTCAACACTGCCGCATACTGCACCCCGATCACATCGGCATTCACCACCGTATTGATATAATAGGTACGGAAATAAGCAGCCACCCGCGCCGCACGCTCCTCGTCCAACCCGCTGAACGTCAGGTAACTCAGCCGCTCCCGGGCCACCTCCTCCGCATGACAGGGGCCCATCAGGGTGTAATAATCGGTTAAGGGAAGTCCAAAACGGCGGTCAAACCACTCGTTCAGTAAAATATTGGTTTCGGGTAACATGCCCTTCACTGCTGACACTACCCACTTGCCCCGGAATGCATCCGCAGCCAGCGGCGCCAGTGTCTCTTCAATATAGGCCGAGGGCACCGCCACCACCACAATATCACTGTCAGCAACAACCGCAGCTATATCCGTACGAACGTTGATGTCCGTTGTATCGAAACTGGCAGATGACAGGTATTGCGGGTTGTGCTTCCTCGCATACAGGTGCTCGCGGATCCCTTCACTGCGTACCCACCAGTTTATCGGATGACGGTTATCCGTAACGATCTTGGCGAGGGCCGTCGCCCAGCTCCCGCTACCGATGATGCCTATACGCATGGATCCTATTTTTTCTTTTCGAACAGCTCTTCTTTCTTTACTACCTGTACCTTGTCGCCGTCTTTCAGCGTTTTGCTGATGAGGGAATAGGGTCCCGTCACCACCTCATCTCCCACTTTAAGTCCGGCCAGTATTTCAATATAATTGATGTCCTGGATATCTGAACGCACTTTCACTTTTTTAATGGTCGTCTTGTCCGGCTGCAACACAAATACCACCTCATCCAGCTCTGCACTCAGGCTCTTGCGCTCCTCCGGCTGGCTCTCTTCTTCCATGGTGGAAGTAGAACTCTTTGCGCCGGTAACCGCCTTGTCAGAATCTTTCTCCCGCGTGGTCACGCTATTGATGGGGGCAGCCAGCACATCCACATGGCGCTTGGTCTGGATGTCCGCACTCGCACTCATCCCCGGCCGGAAAGGAAAAGCCTTCGGACGGGAGGGATCAATCAGGTCGGCATAACTTTCGGGTAACAGGCGGATATGCACTTTATAATTGGTAACATCACTCACCGCTGCAGAAGTAGCACTGGTTGCCGACGTACTGCTGCTGGCGATCTGGGTCACCAGCCCCTTGAACTTACGCGTATTATAGGCATCCACTTCCACCAGGGCCGAATCACCCAGGTGTACCTTGGGAATATCGTTCTCACCAACATCCACCCTCACTTCTATCACACCCATATCGGCGATCCGCATCATCTCGGTTCCCGCCATCTGAGCCGTTCCTACCACCCGCTCTCCTTTCTTCACCGCCAGCAGTGAAACCACGCCGTCCATGGGCGCCACTATCGTCGTACGGCCCAGGTCCTTATTGGCCCGCTGCAGGTTGGCACGGGCACTCTGTACCGCCGCCTGGTTGCCCCGGATTCCCTGCAAACCCGCATTGTAATTGGCCTTAGCCGTATTATATGCATTCTCGGCCTGCTCAAACTCCGCACGCGAAATGACCTTCTCATTCAGCAACTGCTGCTGCCGCTGGTATTGGGCCTCGGCCTGGCTGAGGGCACTCTTCAACGCCTCCAGCTGCGCCTGGCTGTTCTGCACCTGCGCTTGCTGCTGCTGCACCGCCGCCGCCACCTGGTCGCGCTGCGTCACATAAATGTCCGCAAAGATCCGCGCCAGCACCTGGCCGCGTCGCACACTGTCGCCCTCCTCCACATTCAGGTCAATGATCTCTCCTGATATGTCAGAACTCACTTTGACCTCCACCTCCGGGTACACTTTCCCACTCGCATTCACCGTTTCAATGATGGTCCGCTTCTCAATTTTTTCAGTAGTTACCTTGATGCCTTCCTTCTTTCCCAACCACCCCGCCTTCTGCATGCCAAACAGGGCGCCCACCAGCACCACCACACCTACAATAAGCCAGATTAATTTCTTGTTCATACAATTAAATATAGTAAGCAGTTATTAGTTAATGTTCGTTATCACAGCTTGATGCCCATTCCCTTGTAAAACTCCAGCACCTTCATCCGGAACACGTAATCAAATTGCGCATTCGCCATATCGATCTTTGCCCGCGTCAGGTTGTTCTGCGAGGTGATCAGCTCCAGCGTACTCAGCAGGCCCAGGTCGTAGCGCCTCCGTGCAAAGTCATAAGCCTTCTGCGTGGCTGCCAGGCTGCTCTTGCTGGCATTGAACTTCTGCATCGACGACACCGCGTTGGTATAGGCCGAATATATGTCCTGCTTCAATTGCTGGTTACTCTGTTCGATCACCAGGTCCTGGCTCTTCACATTCAGCTTGCTGCGCTCATAGGCCGTGCGCGACTGGTACCCGTTGAAGATGGGTACACTGACCCCTACCACCACATTCTGCCGGAAGTTGTTATTCATCTGCGTGCCCCACCCGTTCCACATTTCACCGAACCCCTTGGTGCCCTGGGTGATCTTCACATTGGGCGACTGCAAAAAATATTGCTGGCCATCCACCGTAATGGCTCCCATGGTGGGGTCGGGGGGATTATAGCCCAAAAACTGGAACCCCGTGATCTTACTGTTGGTTCCCGCGAAATTGGTCGCCAGCCCGCCCGATCCGAAAATCGTGGGATACAGGGCCGCCCGCGCCGCTTTCACACCGGCCTCCAACGATTGCTTCCGCACTTCGTTGGCCTTCTGTGCCGGCTGGTTTTGCAGGGCCAGCTGGTACACAATATCCGGCTGCAACTCGGCAAACGGCTCAATCGGTATCTGCTCCACCGGCGGCACCGCTATGGTGAAAGGTTGTTCGGCTCCCAGGTTCAGCAGGGCCTTCAGCAGGATCAGGTTCTGCTCATAACTGGCCTGCGCCGTGATCAGCGAGGCGGAATCCCTGGCCAGCTGCGCCTCCAGGTCAACGGCATTGAGCTCTGGTAAGGTGCCCGCATCCACGCGCTTACGCGTATCCGTGAGCTGCCCCTGGCTCTGCTCCACCTGCACCGCGGCAATATCGATCTGCACCTTTGACAACAACGCTTGCAGGTAGGCCGTGGCTACATTCAGCGCTACATCGTTGCGCGCCTTGTCCACATCCGAACCCGAAGCCTCCGCTTCCAGCCGTGCCGCAGTGATATTGTGCGTCACCCTCCCCCAGTTGTACAGGGTTACATCCGTATTGAACTGGAACCCCTGGAACAACAACCGCTGGTTGGTGAACTGGTTGGTTGTTGGGTCAATGGATCGCCCGAACTGGAATCCCGTATTGGTACTGAAATTGGCATTGGGATAACGCGAATACTTCGCCTGCTCATACTGTAAAACGGACAACCGCTTCTGGATATCGGCCTGCCGCACCGAAATATTATTGCTGACGGCATAGTCCACACACCGCTTCAGGTCCCAGGGTTCCGGCTGCTGCGCCATCGCGGGCAACGCCCACAGCACAGCACTGTTTACCAGCAGGGTAGCGGTCTTTCTCAACAAGCTCATGGTAATGGTTATGGTTAAGGGGCTAAAAATAAAGCTTTTAGGGTTTTCTCTTACTACCGCTGGTAGAATTACCGTGAAAAGGCCTGCTCCAGGTCGGCAATTAGGTAATCGGCCGCCTCCAGCCCCACATAGATACGGATCATCCGGTGCTCCCGCTCCCCCGCATCAAATTGCTCCTCGCCGATACCCGCACAACGGGGGATCACCAGGCTCTCGTGACCGCCCCAGCTCACGGCCATCATCAGGTGCTTCAACGATTCGCAGAACCGTACGATCTCCCCCCGCTCTCCCGTCCGGTAAACGATCGTCAGCAGCCCGCAGGCCCCGCTCATCTGCTGCCGCGCTAACTCGTACTGCGCAAAATCCGGGTCCAGCGGAAACAATACCTCCTCTACCTTTGGATGCCCCTTCAGCCACGCCAGCACCTGCTGCGTGGTCCGGCTTATCTGTTCCAGCCGCGCCGGCAAGGTCC
>CBFGLD010000195.1:0-5556 GCA_965649495.1 uncultured Flavihumibacter sp.
CATAATACATCCTGCCGGCAAAGAAGGCCAGCAGCAATACCAGCAGCAACAGCCCGGCTATGACCCCTATAACAGGCATGGTCAGGTTGTTATGGATTCAGGATGAATTTCACCTGCACGTTCGCATTAACCCGGATCTTTTCAAACTCGATCTTTGGTGGTTCCGGCCTGGCGGATCTGTTGGTGCTGTACGCCACCACCACTACTTCCTGTAACCCATTATCATACTTCGTAGCGGTGTGAACCACTTCATTGTCCGCAATATGTATGGCTGCCCCAAGGGATTGATTCAACGGCTGGATAAGGAACCGCGCTCTTTCCCGCGCATTTATCACTGCTTTTGACCGTATCATGTTTCTTACCTCACTGAGGCCCGAATGGCTTACCCGCTGTATCGACGTATTGGATATCTCCAATGCTTCCAGCTCCATAAAAACACGGGTGGCCATCACCGCATCGGACACTTTCAGAATATATTGTTTCGATTTCAAAACGTCTTTGGACTTCAGGAAATAGTATTTAAAGTTGCTCGACATATCGGAAGTGACCAGGTTTTTATCTACATCAATACCCAGCTTTTTAATAGCCTCGTACATTTTCAGTTCCAGGTCCTCCAGGGAAATTTTGTCGCGCGTATCTTTTTCGGAGATCACGATACGAATAAAGATCTCATTCGGTGTCAGCAAGGAATCCGCACTGCCGCTTACTTCCAGGTAGGGTTGATCGATAAAATTCTTTTGTTGGGCATTGGCAACAGAAAGGCTGACTGCCAGCAGGAGGAAACAAGTGATTTTTTTCATAGTGGTTTAACCATTAAGGGGTGATTGATTATTGAACAAAATGCCAGCAAACGCCGGCCAGGTCAATCAGATTTACTTCCAGTCCATAGGGTTGCTGCCTGGGAGGCGCGATACGAATCCCGAATTTTGCCGGCAGCTCTTTGCGGGTGACCATGTCATAAAACTCCTGCGCATCACTGACACGAATGCTGATCATTAAGTTTTCAGCAAAGGTCTTGTCATCAAATTTCTGGAGGATAAAGCGGCAGCCGTCTTTTTCGAAGCCGATATAATCGCCGCCGTTCCAGCTTTCCTGGAAGCCCAGCTCCAGGAAGAGTTGCCTGGATTCCTCGAATTTACTGCCGGAGGGAACAAAGGGTTCCAGCGATAAAAATTTCATGGTGTGGCATTTTGAGGTTGGTGCAGCCAGGCCACCACCTGGTTGGAATGGTGGGGCTGGCCAATGATATCCCGGTACAGTTCCGGTCTGCGGGCATTGAGGTAGCGGTGCCCGCCCGCCAGGATGAGTTTATCAGGTGTCAGCGTGGCCATCACATAACTGTCGCTGAAGCTGCGGCATTCGGCCATGATATCGCCGTAGGGATCCAGGATCATGGAGCAACCGTTTTTGAGCTGGTCGTCGTCCATCCCGATAGGATTGGAGAAGATGGCATAGACCGCGTTGTCGTATGCGCGTGCGGGTAACCATTTCATCAGCCATTCCCGCCCTTTGAGCCCGTCAAATTCCTGGCGCAGCGTATCGGGGTCTGCCTCGCGGTTCTCCCACAGTTTCGGGTCCACGAAACCCGCACCCGGCCTGGTGGAAGGCGTACACATGGTAACATGGGGCATGAAAATAATATCGGCTCCCAGCAATTTGGTGGCCCGCACATTTTCTATGATATTATTATCGTAACAGATCAGGATGCCGCATTTCCAGCCCTTGATGTCAAAAATACAGTAGGCATCACCGGGACTAAGATGCGGGTTGATGAAAGGATGCAGTTTACGGAACCTGGCCACCAGCCCGTTTCCATCCACGCATACATATGCTTTATACAGGTTGTCGTGTTCATCCTTTTCAAAGAGTCCGGCCAGTACGATGATCTTATGCCGGGCGGCGGTTTCCTGCAGCTGGCGGATGCTTTCCCCGCCGGGAATGGGTTCTGCCAGCTCCAGCATTTGCTCTTTTGAAAGGTGACGGGCAAAGGTGTAACCGGTGATGGAACATTCGTGGAAGGCGATGACCTCGGCACCATCGGCGGCGGCTTTTGCTGATAAGGAATCGATCACCGCCAGGTTATATGCTTTGTCGTTGCTGTGGTGTTCAAACTGTGCGGTGGCTACCCGTAAAGGATTCATGATGGAAGGATTTTATGCAGAAGGACCCGGGTTGGCAGGCCGGAAAAGGGTGGTTACTTCGATCCGGTTCTGATCGGGGTCCAGGGTTTCAAATTCGTAATACCCGTCGCCGGTTTTGCGCGGGCCGCTGAGGATGGGATAGCCGTTGGACTGCAGCTCGCGGGCCTTCAGGTCCACTTCTTCCATGGTATCCACACCAAAAGCCAGGTGGATGATACCGAGATGCTGTTCCCCGACGCGGTCGTTTCGGTTATCCGGTATCGTGGGACGGCTCATCAGTTCCAATCGCGCTCCGGAAGGGAAGCTGATGAAATAACTCCGGAAATCTTTGGAGGGGTTATGGTATTGCTGGTTGCTGCTGCCCTCAAAAAAACGGCAGTAGTACTGGCGCAACGCTTCCAGGTTGTGGGTCCAGATGGCAACATGTTCCAGTGTCATGGAGAAAAGTTAAGCAAATAATCGGGTTAAAAGCCGGCAGCCTCATTTCAGTCGCTCCAGCACCCCCTTGCGCTTGACGATGTTTTTGTAATCCCACTGGATCTCCGCCGATTTTTGCAGCCATCGCCGCAGGCTGGAGGTATCCACATCAGCGAGGCGGGTATAACGCACTTCAGCGGCTTTGAATTTGCCTTCGGGCTGCAGTCCGGGTTCCTCAAAGGTCTGCCCGCTCCAGAAAAGCAGGCGCACGCTGTCTTTCAGCTTGCTGTAACCTACAATGGGATTACCATCCAGGAACCAGACCGGATGGCCATGCCAGATCTTACTTTCCGCCTGCGGCAGGGCTTTGTTGATCTCCTTGTGCAGGAGGGTACAGATCGCCTGGTCCGTTTCGGGCAGGGATGCCTGGTAGATGATAATGTCGTTGGAAGTCATACTTCGTGTATTAAGGTTGGTTACCGTTAGTGTTATTGGGATAGGCCGGGATATTTTGTCCCAGCACCATGTTTCTTCGACCGATCCAGAGGCTATCCTGCCGTTCCAGTTGGAGGATGCCGCTGCCGGCGCGGCCGGGAAGCCGTTGCCTCCGGGCCGGAGTCAGAAAGGGATCATCATCAAATAAAAAGTCGTCGATCCAATATTCGGGCAGGTCGTTGGGTTCTTTGATGGTAACATGAATGTGGGCGGGCTCATCTGAGCCGGGGTAGGATGCGGGACGAACCGTATAAATGGAGTAACGGCCCTGTTGGTCGGTGCGTACCCATCCCCGGATATACCCGTGCGTTTGTCCCCCCGCGTTAGGAGGCATGCTGCGGGCCACATCTGCCTTGTGTACGTATTTCCCGTCCGTGTTGGTCTGGTAATAATAGATCAGCACCCCCGGTGCCGGGGTGGAAGCATCGGGCTGGTACACGATACCGGTGAGCAACAGTTTTTGTCCGGCCAGGGTCCAGCCGGCACTGGTATCCGTTGCGGTAATATTACCGGGCATCCCGATATAGGTGAATTCACGATTTTCGAAAGGTCCTCCAACGGCAGCGGTGGCGTTCCCCGACTGTTGCGGGGGAGTATCCTTCCGCACCTGCCCGTTGCAGGACGCCAGGCTGGTAAGCACCAGGCAAATAAGTATAACACGGAAGTACATGCGTAAAGGTTTATATTTCCATTAATACCCTTTCATCCATTTCCATGGGTTCGGCACCAAAAGACTGCAGCACCATGACCAGTTGGTACAGCCGGTCCGACAGGAATTCCGGGTTATTCCAATCTTTTTCCGTGAGCACCATAGTTATACCAAAAAACCTGTTAAGCCGGAATCCCAGGTCTTTTTTCATCCGCAGGAATAATTCCTGGTTTTGTTCCAGGTTCACCAGCGGCACAATTTCCACTTTCAGTTTTCCCATGCTGGTATCCACCAGGTTGATGCGGAAAAAGAAGTCCCCGATCTTACCCAGCAAAAATGTTTCCAATTCTTTGGAGATGCTGCCCTTGCCATCGAGGCGGCCCTGGAATCCCAAAGCGCTGAAAGCTGGTTTATCGAAAAATCTTTTATTGGCGACCAGTTTATTGTAGTTAACGATCACTGCAACGATCACCACGACCAGCGAAAATCCCAGCGCGTATGCGGTGGAAGCGGGGAAACGCTGCAGGATATTAGGCCAGGTAAATCCATCTTTCATCAGGGGAAGGAAGCTAAGCGGAAAGGTCACCAGGAAAGCTACCAGGAGACCCCGCAGCAAGGTGCGACGTTCAACAACCAGGATCGTGATAAGGTCATGCATGGTCAGATCCGCAAAGCGGTACAGCAAATTACCAATAGATCGTGGTCCGGGGAAATTTAATCCCCCGAAGTTTTAGCGGTATTTTTCTCCAGCACCATAAACTCCAATGGACGCAGGTGTTTCCCGGATATTCCATCTTCCACAAAAGGTTTCCGTTCTCCTGTATCGCGGTAACCATGCCGCTGATACCAGCGGATCAGTTCCGTGCGTACAGTGATCACCGTCATATAAATGGAAGTACAGTTGTGGTGGATGGCCCACTCTTCCGATGCCTGCAGCAGTTGTTTACCAATACCGCCGCCCTGCAAAAGCGGGGAAACGCTCAGCATGCCCAGGTAAATGCGCGAGCCCTGTTGCTGCAGGTTCACACAACCGATGACCTGGTTTTGATCGTTGGTATATTTGAGGAGACTACTGCCCTCTTTCAGCATTACTTCTTCTAAGCCGGCCTCATCCACCCGCACCTCTCCTGCAATAAGATGCGATTCAGTGGTCCACCCCTGTTCGGAAGATTTACCCCGGTAAGCACTGTTGAGTAAGGCAGTGATGGCGGGGATATCTGCTGCTGTTGCCAGCGTAATATGCTTATTGGAAAATGGTGTCATGAGTGGCGGCTGTTATGTTGATTTCAATGTCCGGATAACGCGACAGGGGTTACCCGCGGCAAATACATCATCGGGTACATCCCGGGTGACCACGCTGCCGGCACCGATGATGCTTCGGTGGCCGATAGTGACGCCGGGACAGATAACGGCACTGCCACCCACCCATACGTCCTCTCCTATGGTTATGGGTTTACCAAATTCCAGTCCCGCCGCCCTCTCCTGGTAGTCGGTGGGATGCATGGCCGTATATAGTTGTACGTTAGGACCAAACAAGGTGCGGCTGCCGATGCTGACCTGGCAGACATCCAGCACCACGCAGTTAAAATTGAAAAAGACCTTGTCGCCCGCTACGATATTATACCCATAGTCGCAATAAAAAGGAGGTTGCAGCCACAGATCCTGCCCCGCCTGGGGGAGAAGTTGCTTCAGTAAGGCGGCGAGCGTTGGTGCGTCACCGGGATCCACTGTATTGATTTGTTGCAGCAGCAACCGGGCGTGGGTTCTGTCGGCGGAGAGGACTTCATCCAAGGCGTTGTAAAGCTCGCCTGCCAGCATTTTATCTTTTTCGGAAGGCATGGAGATAATATTTTT
>CBFGLD010000196.1:0-5528 GCA_965649495.1 uncultured Flavihumibacter sp.
GTTTCCAATTGTTTCCAATTGTTTTTAAACGGTTCCAATCGGTTCCTTAAAAGTAAGGCAAGTTTGGATAATAGTGGCATGCGCCGGAATATAGTATCTTTCCGCCATGTTCAAAGAGAGCCCGCTTCCCATCATATTATTCAGCTTCGCGGTGATCCTGGCCACTGCTGTGATGCAATACCAGCAACCCGATTACAGCTTTTTTGACGGGGGGTACATCATCGCCATACTGCTGACCATTTTCCTGAAGGACGATCTCTACACCCGGATCTTTGGGTTTGCGGGACTGGCCATGACCGTTGTTTCGGTTTTTTATCCCAACCAGACAGAGAGTACCTCCCAGATATTATTACAGCATTTGTTTTCAGGTATTGTGATCATCATGACCATGATGCTGGTGATCTACCTGAAGAAATTATACCGCAGTCTCGAGAAAGAAGAGCGGCAGGTGACTGCCTTGTTTGAACATGCCACCGAAGGCATCGTGCTGACCAACAGCCGGGGGCAGATCATCCTGGTGAACCCCGAAGCGGAGCGTTTGTTTGGTTACGATAAGTCGGACCTGCTGGGGCAGCGCATAGAGATACTAATACCGCAGCGGTACCAGCACAACCACGACCAGTACCGGGAGAAGTTTTATCACAATCCCGGCAACCGGCGGATGGGGCAGGGGCGCGACCTGTTTGCCCGGAAGAAGGACGGGTCGGAGTTTCCCGTGGAAGTGAGCCTGAGTCATTTCAGCGATAAGAAGGAACAGTATGTGATCGCTTTCATCATTGATATCACGCAACGAAAGGAAGCGGAGCTGAAACTGCTACAGCAGAAAGCGCAGCTGGAAAAAGTGACCAATGATGTGCGGAAGCTGAACACCGACCTGGAGACCAAGGTAGAGGAGCGGACCCTGATCCTGAAGGAGGCGCTGGGAGAACTGGAGCGATCGCAGCAGGAGCTGGAAGAGGCGCTGAACAAGGAGAAAGAACTCAATGAGATCAAGTCGAGGTTTGTATCGATGGCGTCGCACGAGTTCCGCACGCCGCTGAGTACCATCTTATCATCGGCCACGCTGATCAGCCGCTACCTGAAAGAAACTGAGCAGCCGCAGCGCGACAAGCACATCCATCGCATCAAGGATGCGGTGCACCACCTCAACGACCTGCTGGAAGACTTCCTCTCATTCGGTAAGCTGGAGGAGGGCAAGGTAGAAACTCAGATCACCCAGTTCAATATTCACGACCTGGTGAATGAGGTGGAGGAAGAGCTGAAGCCCACCCTGAAGGCGGGACAAGAGTTTGTGACCCGGCTGGATGGTGCTGCCGGCTGTGCTACAGATAAGCGCCTGGTGAAACATACCCTGATCAACCTGATCAGTAATGCTATCAAGTTTTCGGAGGCCGGCAAGATGATCCAGGTATCGGCCTATCATGATGAATCGGACCTGGTCCTCAAAGTGCGGGACGAGGGAATTGGTATTGCCAGGGAGGACCAGGAATATTTGTTTGAGAGTTTCTTCCGGGCCCGGAATGCCTTCAATATACAAGGCACGGGGCTGGGACTTCATATCGTGAAAAGGTATATCAGCTTGCTGGGCGGCAGCATCCAGTTTGAGAGCGAGCTGGACAAGGGCACCACGGTAACGGTGAAGGTCCCCTGCGGGCGGGTATAAAACCAGGGGTTGCAACAACCAGGCGGGCTGGCCGGTTATTTGTATGCATAGGGTATGAACCGGAGTGTATTTGTTGCCATTATTGCCACCGTTTACCTGGTGGGTTATGTCACGCTTCACGCGCTGGGTGCAGCTATTGCCCCAATAGTCCTCTTATTTACCCTGTCGCCCCTGGTGGTCATCTGGCTGACACTGACGGTGCTGAAAGATGATTCTGTACCCGTACGGGAGCTGGAAGAAGGGGAGGAATGGGGGTATGCAGACCGGAGCCGCGAAAGTTTGGGTGTGATCTGACCTAATGACAGGCCGCAGCGGCGCCCCGCGCGGATTCCAGCACCGGGCTGATAAAAGGAATGCCCAGGTTGAGTCCGCGCAGTATCAGCAATATGCCCATGATGGCAATGACATAGGGCGTCATTTGTTTGATGCGGTTGCGCAGGGAAATGCTGGCCAGGTAGCCGAACAGGCTCAGGGCCATCATGGCCGGGAAGGTTCCGGCTCCAAAGGATGCCATAAATAAGATGCCGCTGCTGACTTCCGTGCTGCTCAGCGCGCCTGCAATGGCCAGGTACACCATGCCGCAGGGAAGGAGGCCGTTGGCCATTCCCAGCAACAGGAAAGAAGCCGGCCTGCCGTCGGTCAGTAGTTTCCCGATCCAGCCCTGGAGTTTATACTGGAACCTGTTGAGGAAGGAAGGCTGGATGCGGTTGTTACCGGTGCCGTAGCCTGCCAGCAATAATAACACGATACATCCCAGGGCGATGGAGAACCACTGCTGGAAACCGGCCAGGTACACCTGCCTGCCCAGCAGTCCGAATACAGCTCCCAGTGATGCATAGGTGAAGATCCTGCCGAAGTGGTAACTGGTGGCTGCCAGGGTTCTTTTCCAGGCGGTAAGATGTTGCACCGGCAGGGCAAACGCAATGGGTCCGCACATCCCCACACAGTGGAAGCTGCTGATGAGCCCGAGGCTTAATCCTGCTATGAAGATCTCTGCAACCATTATTTCACTACAAAATAGGTTTCATTATAATAGGGTATGTTCTCCGTGTTCCAGGAAAGCTTGATGCGGTAAGTGCCGGGAAGGATATCGGTGCCCGTCTCAAATACCTGGATGCCGTTGGAATCGGCCTGCAGGGGGAACCTGCGGTCTTTCCGGCTGTCGGCAGCACAATAAAAATACACTTCTCCCGCTGTTGCTTTTCCTTTCATTTCATCAGGCAGTTGCAGCAGCAGGCTGCCGTTTTCCTGGCTCACGTTCACGGCAGTGCGGAGGGCCTTTGCATTGTCGGAAGCATCAATAACCTGCTGGTAGGCCAGCTCGTCCTTATAATATTCTTTTGATACCAATTCAAATTCGGTCTGCAGGCTCATGTAAATGAGGGTGCCCATCAGCAGGGCAAATGCGATAAAGGTTATCAGTATTTTATGTCCAAAGTTCATGATCCAGATTTTAAGGTGCAACCGGTCCGAGGAAACTGGTTTTAATGGTGGCGATCTTTTTTTCGCCTTCGTATATTCCTAAGGGTAGGATGGTCTTTCGCTCCGTGATGGCCTTCCGCGGCAGTACCACGAAGAAGGATCCGGAACCCTGCCCTTCCTTCTTTACCACTACCGGTCCGTGACCAACGATCTCCACTTTTCCGTCGCCTCTTTCAAGCCTAACGGTCAGGGGTATCTCCTGCATGGTCTTGTTGACCACCTTGATATTGTACAGGTTGGTGACGCTGTCGGCGCCCCTTTCCTGGTACAGCATTCCCGGTGTACGCATGATGGTGGCATCCACATCTTTACGGGTCACCAGCAGGGTGGTAAGAATTACCAGCAATACCGCCAGCAGGCCGGTATAGAGTTTCATCCGGGTGGTATAGTGCAGTTTCTCCCGTGTTTCTATACCATTTTCGGAAGCGTAGCGGATCAGTCCGCGCGGCCGCCCCACCTTGTCCATGATATTATCACAGGCATCTATACACGCTGTACAGTTCACGCATTCCAGTTGGGTGCCGTTGCGGATATCGATGCCGGTGGGGCAAACCTTCACGCACTGCAGGCAGTCGATACAATCACCCAGGTGCTGTTCTTCTTTGTCTTTCAGTTTTCCGCGGGGTTCGCCTCTTTTATAGTCGTAGGCAACGATCATGGAATTGCGGTCAAGCAGTACCCCCTGCAGTCTTCCGTAGGGACAAACAACGGTGCAGGCCTGCTCGCGGAAGAAAGCGTACACCGCATAAAACACACCGGAGAACAACATGAGAGACATGAAGCCGGCGAAGTGTTGGGTCACCGGTTCGGTAATGATCTTCCAGAGTTCGCGGATGCCAATGATATAACTGAGGAAAAAGTTAGCGATCAGGAAAGACATCAGGAAGAAGACAATATGCTTGGTGGCCTTTTTGATGATCTTTTCGGTTGACCACGCTGCTTTGGACAGCAGCCTTTGTTCTGAGGCATCCCCTTCTATGGCGTATTCGATCTTACGGAAGACCATTTCCATGAAAATGGTCTGGGGGCATACCCATCCGCAGAACAGTCGGCCGAAAGCCGCGGTGAACAACACGATGAAGATGACAAAAGCCACCATCGTGAGGCCGAAAATGAAAAAGTCCTGGGGCCAGAAGACCTTTCCGAAAATGATGAATTTAGCTTCGGGGATGTTGAACAGGAAAAGCGGCCTGCCATTCAGGTGTATGAATGGCAGGGTAAGGAAGATCGCAAAGAAAAGCCAGCTGACATAGTTACGATAATTCGTGAACCGGCCTTTTGGTTTTTGAGCAAAAATCCATTTACGTTTTCCTTTGGCATCTACGGTTGCGATCCTGTCGCGAAAACTTGATTCATCTATAAGATCTTTTCCCGGTGTTGACATTACGGATTAGTTGTTGCTTTGGTGGTCAATGCAGCAGCGGCCGAATCTTTCACCGGCGCTGCGGTGGAATCCGAAGCGGCGGGTGTTTCCAGGTAAGGCTCACCCTGCTTTTCTTTGGCATTGGGTGGGTTGCTGCCGTGAATGGATTTTATGAAACTGGAAAGCTGGGCGATCTGCATGGGGCTGAGGTCTTCTTTCCAGGCGCGCATTCCTTTTTCGGGCACCCCATATTTAATGGTCTTGAAAACATCGTTGATCTTACCGCCGTGCAGCCAGTAATCGTCGGTGAGGTTGGGACCCACGGTTCCTTCCCCCGCTTGTCCGTGGCAGGCCGCACAATTGGTAATATAAACGGATTTGCCGGCTGATATACCAGATGCATCCAGCATCACCACGGTATTCTCGTCCACATTGCTGGCGGATTTTTTCAGGTATTCTTCTTTTTGTTTTTCCGCAATGGCTACTGCCACTTCGTATTCTTCGATGCTGGACGGGCCGGTATGGCTTACATGGAATCTCCAGAGATATACCACCGCAAAGATGATACAGGCATAGAACCCGTAGAGCCACCAGGGGGGCAGGTTATTGTCCAGCTCGCGGATACCGTCGTAATCGTGTCCCAGGTCAATATCCGCTTCTTTTTCCAGGGGTTTGAATTTATTGAGGCGGGTCCACCAGCTACCCTTAGCCGCTTTTGCTTTTGCGATGGCCACTTTCTCTTCTTCGGTGACCACTTTTTCCTTTTTCAGCAGGAGCTGCAGGTTGTAGAGCATGTAGAGGATGCTGATCAATTCAATGAAAATGATCCCGATCAGTACTCCGAAAGTGGTTTTATCGAGGCCACCAACGGTGGTGCTGACCGCGTTGGCAGCAGTGGCAGCGGCTGCGGTGGCGTCCTGTGCCATGGCGGTGGGCGACAGCAGGGTTAGCAATACCAGGATGGCGACGGTGGTGCCGGCGGTTCCGGTTCCTGTGGTTCCGATGGTGCCGGTGCCGGTA
>CBFGLD010000197.1:0-5511 GCA_965649495.1 uncultured Flavihumibacter sp.
GTCTTCAGGTGGCGGCGCCGCGAGGTGTGCTGGTTCGAATCCAGTCCTGGGCACAGAAGCTGTAAGTTCCGACTTACAGCTTTTTTATTTGTATTCACTTACCCCATTTCACTATCACAATCATACGCAATTGTGATATGAGTCATTTTCGTTTTTTGTTATAACCCCCGAAAACTGCCTGGACGGAACCACACCGGGCGATGGCACCAGCACCGTCTGTAAAGCTGGCTGCAAAAAGATGCCCGTAATTTCGGAAAAGCCTACAACGGGGCAGCAACCGGCATCACCTATGTGGACCAGATCGACTGGGGTGATAACCTGGAATCCGTTACCCCCCCATAAAGAGGATTGTTTTGGCTTCACCTGCCCATTAACTTTGAAAGACCCCAAACCATTTTATCATGTTAACCATAACCAAATGCAGGGTAACACTGTTGGTGGTCTTATTTTCACTAAGCTTTGGAAACGGGAATGCCCAAACGACTACAGTCACCCCGGATAAAGCAGCAACTCCAGCAAACACCTTCCAGGGTATACGGGCAGTTCTGATAGCGAAGGATATGAAAGAAAAATGGATCAGGAATACATATTCCGACTTTAATGATAATTCCTTTAAACACGTAAAGGAATTCTCTGTTTTCACCTTTGACTTCAATACCCTTGCCATGCACGTAGACCAGGCAACCTTAGAAAAAAGATTAGACCTGGTGCCAGGTGATCATTTTTATGAAAGCGAGATCATTCTTATGATCGGGTTTAATACAATTTTATGGAAAGTGACCCTGGAGGAGAAACCCATGTATTTCGATTACGAAGGCTATGTATATACAAAAGGAAAAGGGAAGAAGAGCCGGTGGATAAAGACACCGGTGAGTACACTCTATAAAATGATGAAGATGCCTTTTGCTTTTGCCAGTGTGTTTCCCGAACTGGGAAATGCTACCGGTAATTACTCCTATTACGGCATTGATGTGAGCCCGGGAAGATACCCGATCCTGGAATGGGCCTTTCGATACAAAATGAAACATTTTGAAGACCCGGCTACCTTCAGCCACGAGTTCCTGGAATACGGAGGCGAGGGGGGCATTCAAAGTACACCCTGCTAGCGGGAAAGGACAAAGGCAGTTTTGTCGTATTCGACGGTATGGGACGTTTGCGGGAGATTAATACCATTAATTCCGGCATGATCCAATATAACTACGGCAACTACACCGTAAAACTACCCGAAGCCAGGGAAACGGAATATTTTTCCGATCACCTGCAATAGCTGAAAATAGGGAACAAGAACTGAAATCGTCTGCCAGGGTAATGCAGCAATGCGTTACAAATGTTTTACTTCCTGGGCAACAAAGTCTTCTATTTCATCAAACAGGTTGCGTTCTCTTTTTTTATCTTTCGTTTGCTCTTCGTACTTGTTTGTTAGCCGGAGGGCAAGGTTGTACATTTCTTCTGTGGCCGTCCGGTCGATAAAATCAGCAAAGCTCTTTGGCTGTTGATCCTCTTCCAGGTCACGCAGGTAACATAAGGCTTCTACTACTTCGAAATGTGTCTTTTGCCAGGACTCAAATCCATTGGGAAAATCGGGAATGGGCATATTGTGTGTTTTTATTGATCTTCTTTTTTCTCTTTTAGGGCTAACTCCACCATATCCGCATCAATTCTTTCTTTCTTTAATCCCACTCGTACAAATCCGTAAATGCTCATGTAGATATTCGCTATCCACACCAGGGCAAAACCTGCAATAAGGTAACCTCTCCAGTCGGCAAGTAAAAGTTTGTATTGCGTCAGAAACAAAAAGAATAGGGTTACATAATGACTAAAACAGTACTCACAGGTAAACAGGTAAAAAAACTTACGTTGTAATAGGGAGGGGCAGGTCTTGGACTTGTTTACGCAATACTCCCGGGGTTCTTTAAATATTTCTTCATGGGTGATGGTCCAGGACACACAGGCTATGGGTATCGCAAGAATGAACAGATAGATGACTTGGTCCTTTAACTCCATGATTAAAATATTCTATTTTGAAGTTAAGATTTTCTTTTCGCTATCCCCCCTGAGTCTTTAGTTTTAACGGTTATCCATAGGTTTTGTTTGGAGCAGGATCAGGAGCTGTTTGAGCGGGTCTCCTCGAACTTCTGAATTACTAAGGAATAGAGCTCCGGGAAGGGTATTTTCAATGCGTTTGCTGTTACACTGATTGGGGTGCCATACATTTTGTAGTTGAGTGCCATTCCTTTGCGTTTCAACAAACCGGCTTGCCGGTCGATGTATTCCTGCGGATTTTTTACTTCCAGCATCAGAAGTTTTTGCTTGTTCATCTCAAGAACAGAGATGTTTACAATGTCTTCCCATAAAATTTGTCCGGCAGATAAAGCACCAGAATTGTCCACCAATCCGGTTTCGTCCAAAATCAATCCAGGTTTGGTGTCTGAAAGTTTTCGAATGAAAAAGACAGCGCAAAGTCCAAAAAAAAGTATGGCAGCATAACCAGAAAACGCTATCCGGGTTGGATTGCCCCAATAGGAGTTATTAATGGCAGGGGGATCAAATACGAACCATAAGCCAATGGCCACAAAAGCAAAGCAGCCTGCTAGCATCATAACAATTTTTGACTTGCTGAGTGAAATTTCTGTTCGTTGTACGGCGTTCATTTTTCAGTTTTGGTTTTAGAGGGTTTGTGAAATTAGAAGTCCGAAAATCTGATGTAAACAACCTTGCCTACCATCTCAGCAACACATCTGCAATAGATGGATCTACTTGCAGTGCTAACTGCTTTGCCAGTTGACTATCTTCTTTTTCGTCCTTCGACTGTAAAAAGACCCATAGTTTTTGCAGTACGGTTTTGCCACCTGCATCATAAATCACTCTTGCTGCTACATGCAACCTGCTTTGATACCAACCATAGTTTTTGGGATGCTTCGTTCCCAGCTCATTATAGTTGCTTTCAAACTGTTCCAGGTTGGTAAACAAATAACCTTTGGTGCCACTCGCAACCACCATGTTTGGAAAAACAGTTAATGCGGCAAGATGCCTAGGTTCATTCTCAGCAATGTAGGTGTGAAGGAAGATGTTGCTGAACAATTCTCCCATCCACTTACGCTGCATGGTGAGCCCGGCTTGTTGATGAAAGGAGTGTCCCAATTCATGCAGTGCCAGCAAATCGAAAAATGGCTGCATGGTTAATGCACCATCCTTGCTATACACCTCTTTAACCTGGTTGGCAAGAGAGGGTGGAAGTTGTTCCAAAGGAGGAATAAAGCTTTTCCAGAAAGCATTCTCTTCGGCTGCCACAACCAGGGTTTGCCTGTTGGAATAATGTGGCATACCATAAACGGGAAAATTTGTATATCCGGACCAGTCTGCCGGAGATAAAATAAGCAGGGTAACGGTTGGGGTAAAGTGCACCAGTTTATTGGCATAATCAATCGCATTATGCGATAGTTGGGCCATCTGTATTGCTCTCTCTTCCTGGCCTTTACTGAAGTATACTTTCAAATTATAACCCTCTAGCGAATCCAGCTTATCGTATTGAGCTTGTAATGAAATAGATGAAAGTAGGAAAAAGTGAATGATCAGTAGTGAATGAAGTAATCTTTGATGTTGCATGTTTTTTATTATCAAAAGTAGAAAGGAGCTACTGGCCTGGCATAGTACAAATACGACATTTCTAATTAAAGTATACTTCCAGGGGCTCCGCCGCGTATCCGCTCCCTCCATTTTCAGCACTGCACGGTTACTTTCAGAAAGGTTGCCGGGATCGAAAGGCTGTTTTCATCACCGCTTTTATTCTGGCTGTTGAACAGGGTTAACAGTTCCTGTTGCAATGCTTCCGCTTTGCCATTCTTTTCTGCGGCTTCAAAAGCATTCATAGTTGGACCATAATAATTTCTGAAATTGCTGAGGAATACGGAAGGAGAGTAGTCTGCGGTAAACGTGAAGGTTTCCCTGGAGAAGGATATATTTTCTTTTGGAATGCCGGCAGCTTCAAATCGTTTGATCACTTCGTCTTCCACCCCCCAAAGCATCGGGCTTACAAATCCTTCCGGCGGTGGAGGTGTATAGGCTGAACTGATCTTTAATATTTGCGCTACCAGCGTTGGGTCTCCCGGTATCCAGTTTCCCATAAATATTCGACCTCCTTTTCGGGTTACCCGAACCATCTCTTTGGCAGCATCATAGGGGCGGGGGGCAAACATGGCCCCGAAGATGCTGACCACCACGTCAAAACTTTCGTCTTTCTGCTCTTTTAAATCCATCACATCGCCTTCAAATATTTTACAACGGTCAGCAATACCTTCTTTTTTTGCGCGCAGATTTCCCGCCTCAACCAGGTTGTGAGCAATATCAACCCCTGTTACCCGCGCTCCCAGTTTTGCTGCCGGTATTGCGGTGTCGCCATCCCCACAGGCTATATCTAATACTTCCATACCGGGAGTGATTCCAAAGGTATCCACCAGGGCGGAGGAACTTTCCCGCATGGTATCCGCGATTTTAGTGAAATCACCTTTTTCCCATAATGCTTTGTTAGGATTCATGATAAAGTTTTTATCGTTGTGCCAGTAAAATAGAATGAATTTTTGGCCGGTGCAATACTACTTTCTGGTAGTTTTTTAAAACAGCCAAGCCCCCAAATACTGTATTCATGCCTGCCCATAAGGTTGCTGGCGAACTTTTTCCCACTTCCCGGATCCCCATCCGGTCGTTCGCGCTTACTCCCTGCCAGCAATTATTCATTCACGCTGCATTCCCGCACTGGTTACTTGCTTTTTATTTACTCACTCCTTGCTTTCTGGGCACTCAGCAGGCATTACTAAGGCAGTTTACGGGCTCCCCGCCCTTGGTTTTCCCTTACTTTTTGGGCAAATGCTAGGCAAATGCCGGGCATTATGAAGGCATCCGGCTTTCCGTCCGGATAAATTTTGGAACTTTGCTGCCTCTTATGATTCGTTTACTCCTGGTTTTCCATTTTTCGCTCTGCCTGGCTTTTACCTCCCGGGCCCAGCTCACACCACCCGCCGACTCCACCCGACTGGTCCTGGGTTTTAAAGGCACCGGCAATATCAACAAGACCAGTACCGGCTCCAGCCTGGTCTTCCACAACGCCCTCCGCTTTGGACTCGACCGCCCGAAATGGACCCTCAATGCCAATTCTTCCTGGATCTACGGGCAAACACAGGTCCGTAAGACCAATAACGATTTCCTGTTTATCGTGGATGCAGACCTGTTTAAGTCCTCGCGGCGACTGTATTACTGGGGACTGGCAGCTTACGAAAAGAGTTTTTCGCTGAAGATCCAGGATCGCTTCCAGGCCGGTGCGGGTGTCGGCTTTCATCTCCTGCGAAAGGAGAGGGCGCAACTGGTGCTGTCCGACGGACCCCTGTTCGAAGATTCCTACCTGCGCGAGCCCGATAAATATGGCCGTACCCGTTATGAAACCCTCCGCAACTCCTTCCGCCTCAAATACCGCTTTGAACCGAAACCTTTTCTGATCCTGGAAGGGGTGAATTTCCT
>CBFGLD010000198.1:0-5505 GCA_965649495.1 uncultured Flavihumibacter sp.
CAGCTCTTTTTATTCCCTTCCTGCCAGCGATCCGAAATTCCGTTACGTCAGAGTGGAGGTGGAATTGATTGCCCTGCTGGCAGAATACCGGGTTTTAGTGAATGTTCACCAGAAATTTGAGGACGACCTCGGAGAGGAATGGTAGATAAAAAAAGGCCGCCCAGTATCCCTGCGCGGCCTATCACTGTATTTTCCCGGATTACACTTCTTCCATTACTGCATGCTTATTATAGTCTTCCGTAAGTCTCTTTTGTAGTTCTGAAGGTACTACAGAGTAATTATCGAAACGCATGCTGAATTTAGCCCTTCCCTGGGTGATGGAACGCAGCGAAGAAGAGTATTCGTACATTTCAGCAACCGGAACCTTGGCAACGATCCGGGTGAACTGTCCTTCGGATTCCATTCCTTCCACAATGGCCCTCCGGGTCTGCAGGTCGCCCATTACCGCTCCTGTCAGGTCCTCCGGGCACATAACTTCCAGATGGTGTATCGGCTCCAGTAATTGTGGGTCGGCCTGGCGGAAAGCCTGGCGGAAAGCTTGTAATCCGGCCAGTTTAAATGAAATATCATTGGAGTCAACAGGATGCATTTTTCCATCGTACACACTTACCCGTATGTCACGCACATAACTGCCGGTTAATGGTCCTTCCTGCATTTTTTCCATTACTCCCTTCATAATTGAGGGGAGGAAACGGGCATCTATTGCGCCCCCTACAATACAATTATAATATACCAGCTTGCCACCCCAGGGCAGGTCGTGAATTTCACGCCCGCGTACTGTTAGTCCGCCAGGTTCCGGCATACCTTCGTGCCAGGGTTCTATTCGTAAATGGACCTCCCCGAACTGCCCCGCCCCACCGGATTGTTTCTTATGCCGGTACTGCGCGTCTGCACTTCTCCGGATGGTTTCCCGGTAAGCTATCTTTGGACGCAGGAATTTCACCTCCACCTTGCCCTGGTGTTCTATTTTCCATTTGATCACCGCCAGGTGCATATCTCCCTGGCAATGTATAATGGTTTGTTTCAGTTCCTGTGAAACTTCCACATTAACAGTAGGATCCTCTTCCACCAACTGGTGAAGCGCCTGGGATAGTTTTTCCTCCTCGCCTTTATTCACCGGCTCGATAGCCATACTCATATTAGGCGCAGGAAACGTAATTGGCTCCAACTCTATATCCTGCCCTTTCTCATGCAGGGTATTATTCACATGTGTGTTGCGTAACTTTAAGGTAGCCCCGATATCACCCGCAGTTAATTCATTGACATTTATCCGTTTATTACCCTCCACCACGAAAAGCTGGGTGATCTTCTCCGAAACATTCGTGTTCTCATTCACCAGCTCCATGCCGGATTTAACAATTCCCGAATAAACTTTAAAGAATGATAACTCACCCACATGCGGCTCTGTAACGGTCTTATAAACAAATATACAGGCCGGACCGTTGGAGTCACAGGGTAACTGCTTTCCCGAGCGGGTCCGTTGGGCGGGCATTTCATTGGCGGCGGGACAAACATTATCAATAAAGCCCATGAGCCGTCCGCTTCCCATATTTCTTTCGGCAGAAAGGCAGAATAGCGGGAACAGATCGTGATTGATCATTGCTTTTTTCATTCCCTCCTTCATTTCATCCTCATCCAGTTCACCCTTATCAAAGTAATGCTCCATAAGGGTTTCATCATTGCTGGCTACCGCTTCCACCAGCTCTTTATGCAGCCTTTCAGCTTTCTCTTTTTCTGCTTCCGGGATCGGCAACTTCTCCGGCTTGCCTCCGGTATCATTGAACTTATACAGGGTCATCCTTAATACGTCAACGATCTCATGGAAGCCCGCTCCTTGCTGCACTGGGTATTGAACCACCACAACCTTTGTACCGAAATGCTCCCTGGCCTGTTGCAAGGTCCGGTCATAATCGGACTGTTCATGGTCAAGCTGGTTAACTGCAAAGATCATAGGGGTCCGAAATTTTTCAGTGTACTGCCAGATGATGTCAGTACCTACCTCCACTCCCATCGAAGCATTCAATAACATTACACCGGTATCGGCTACACGAAGCGCCGATATCACCTCTCCTACAAAATCATCATATCCCGGAGTGTCAATGATATTGATCTTGTAACCCCGCCACTTACTGTGCATCAGTTTAGAAAAAATGGAGTTGCCACGCTCCTGTTCCAGTTCATGGTAATCGCCTACCGTATTCCGGGAAGCTATCGTTCCACGGCGCGGAATCAAACCTGCTTCAAATAGCATGCTTTCCGCTAATGAGGTCTTGCCGGAACCGGCATGGCCCAGCAAGACAATGTTTTTTACATGATTGGTATCAAATTCTGCGGACATAAAAAATGATTGATGAATGACGATTGCTGATTTTGATTGTAACCTGGGTTCGGTCAGCGGCTGTATCAGCCGTTAATTGATTGCCTTTCACCTGTCAGCAACCACCAATCATCTGTCAGCAATTTTTAAATCTTGTTTACTGCATTTTGTCTACAAATTGCCGGAATTCACCCTGTACCTGCTGCAAGGTGCCCTGTAACTGCTCAAACTGCGCATGTATGTCTTCGTGAGCCGACCAGGTTGCATCGGTAACCTGCCCGTGCTTCGAAAGTTCCCACGCTGCGATCTGCTCATGCTCCTTGATGGCATGTTTGAGATCGTGGATGTTGATGAGCTGAATGTAAAACTGGTTCTGAAGATGTTCCAGGTCCTGTAGCTGGTTTTTATCCTGGAGGTCGGTGGAGAGTTGCTGGAGCTTTTCTTTTAGGGAAGTGAAATTGCTTCTCTGGTCACGGAGGGTGTTTCTCCAGGTTGAACACTCTCCGGTCAATTGGGAAATGTCTGTAGTAACCATTGGAATTATATTTAAGTGATGAAATAACTTCCGAATGATTTTTAGGGGGTAGGATTACTCCCTTCTAATTTACGACAGAATTAGTGAATATTATGAGTAACTAAACACTATTTTTGGGATATGTTCAGGACACTTGAAATATTGGGAACCGGCCTGAAAATGGCGCTTGGCGAATTCCGCTCTAATAAACTAAGGACATTTTTGTCCCTTTTCGGCATTACTATTGGTATCTTCTGCATAATTGGGGTGCTGGCTACGGTTAATAGCCTGGAAAATAACGTGCAAAAGGATATAAAAGCCCTGGGAAGCAATACCATTTTTATTGATAAGTGGGACTATAGCGGGCAGGTGCCCTACTGGAAACTGGTGAACCGCCCCACCCCCAAATACGAGGAACTTCCCCTGTTAAAAAAAGCCGTACCCGAAGCTTCTAATGTAGCTTTTGCACTTCAGCGAATGGATAAGGTAGAATTCGAAAATGAAAAGCTGGACAATGTCCGGATATACGGAATTACGGAAGACTTCTCCAATATCCAGTCAATCGAAGTTATTGATGGCCGTTACCTGCAGCAGTCTGATTTTGATTTTGCTACCAACCACGGTGTGGTGGGTTATAAAGTGGCCGAAGAATTATTCGGCAGACCTGAGCGGGCAGTTGGCAGGATCATTAAAATTTATGACCGGCAGGTTTTGATCATCGGCCTCATCAAAAAACAGGGCGCCAGTATGATCGGCGGATGGGAATTTGATAACTCCCTCCTTCTCTCTTACACTTTCATGAAATCGCTGGTCCGCGAAGAAAGCAGCCAGCCCGTATTGATGCTGCAAGGCAGGGAAGGCATTCCCATGGCTGCCCTGCGAGATGAAACCATGGGGGCTATGCGATCTATCCGCAAACTGAAACCACAGCAACAGGAAAATTTTTCGCTGAACGATGTGGACGCCTTCGGTGAATTTGCTGCTGGAATCTTTTCAGGTATTAATAAGGGCGGTTTCTTCATCGCCCTGCTCTCTCTGGTTGTGGGAATGTTCGGAGTCGCCAATATTATGTTTGTAACCGTTCGGGAGCGTACCAGCCAGATCGGATTGAAAAAAGCAATCGGTGCCCGGAAAAATACCATCCTGATGGAATTCCTTATGGAGTCCGCCTTCCTCTGCATAATGGGAGGGCTCATTGGCCTTCTGCTGGTTTTCATCCTGACCCAGGTCATTAGCGGTGCGCTCGGTTTCCCCATCACCATATCTTTAAAAATTATGGGTATTGCCGTTTCCATATGTATTGGTGTAGGTATATTGGCAGGAATTATTCCCGCTTCCATTGCTGCCCGGATGGATCCCGTGGTGGCTATCCGTAGTAAATAACCCGATTCCATAAACGCTCATCCCGATGATCCATATACTGGCCATTGAATCTTCCTGTGATGAAACCGCCGCTTCGGTTTGTCGTAACGGAAAAATCGTTTCCAATATCGTTGCTTCCCAAAAAGTGCATGAAGCTTATGGTGGTGTGGTGCCGGAACTTGCCAGCCGGGCACATATGCAGCATATTATCCCGGTGGTTGACCAGGCACTCAAAGCGGCTGACACCCAATCCAGCCAATTGGATGCTATTGCTTTTACACAGGCACCGGGACTAATAGGTGCTTTGTTGGTAGGCGCCCAGTTTGCCAGGTCTATGGCGCTTGCCCTGGATAAGCCCCTGATACCCGTACACCATATGCAGGCCCACGTAATAGCCAATCTCATTGATCCCCCCTCACCATCATTTCCCTTTCTATGCCTCACGGTCAGTGGTGGCCATACACAGATCGTGCTGTGCGAATCCCCCACTATCATGAAGGTGATTGGCGAAACGATTGATGACGCTGCAGGGGAAGCCTTTGACAAATCCGCCAAAATATTAGGACTGCCCTATCCCGGTGGTCCACTGATCGATCAATATGCGCAAAAAGGCAATCCAAAGGCTTTTCGTTTTCCCGAACCCCAGGTACCGGGGTTGGATTTTAGCTTCAGTGGCCTTAAAACTGCTATTCTTTACTTTATCCAGGAACATACCCATAAAGATCCCGGATTCATTCAGGAGCGTTTACCCGATATCTGCGCTTCCATTCAACAGCGCATCGTAAGCATCCTGATGAATAAACTACGGAAGGCATCTGTTGAAACAGGCATCCGTGAGATATGCCTGGCGGGTGGTGTGTCTGCCAATAGTGGCTTGAGAAAGGCATTGAAAGAGATGGGCCAAAGACATAACTGGAATACCTACTTTCCCGCAATACAATATTGTACGGATAACGCTGCCATGATTGCAATGACAGCCTATTACAAGTTTCTGGATGGCGATTTTGCGGGGTTGGAAGTAACTCCTACCGCCCGGGCCACCTGGTAGCCCCCCTTGATCACCTTACTTTTGCCCGATGCCAAACACGTATTTCCGGTTCAAAAAGTTCCAGGTTAACCAGGATCGTACAGCCATGAAAGTTAGTACAGATGCCTGCCTGTTCGGGGCATGGCTGGCCTGGAAAATGCAGGCAGTTTTGCCTCCGGCGGCAAAGGCTTTGGATATCGGAACAGGAACCGGATTGTTATCGCTCATGTTAGCCCAGGAATTGGATCTGACCATAGATGCCGCGGAGTTTGATGAGCAGGGCTT
>CBFGLD010000199.1:0-5500 GCA_965649495.1 uncultured Flavihumibacter sp.
CGTGATCGCCCGCCTGCTGCAAGGCGCCGGGGCGCTGGCTGTGCCGGTGCTGCTGACCCTCCGGCCGCCCCGCTGGCAGCCGCTTTAATGGCCTCAATATCCACTTTACCTTCTTCTCCAATTACGCAAAGCAAAGCATTCACCGGTACTTTGGTTCCGGTTTCTGCCCCTATATATAATAAGGTCCCATTCTTATAGCTTTCCAGTTCCATGGTGGCCTTGTCGGTTTCTACTTCGGCCAGCAATTCTCCCTTACTCACTTTATCGCCCACTTTTTTATGCCATGCGGCGATTACGCCCTCCGTCATGGTATCACTTAAACGTGGCATCAGGATCACTTCTTCCACCTTGCTGAGGTCAAGCGACGAACCGGCTGCCGGCTCGGGTGCAGCAGGTGCGGTTGCCGCGGTAGCAGGTGTTGGTGATGCCGCCGCCGGGGCAGGCGCTGAAGGAGCTGCCTCCGCTGCGGTTGCCGGGTTACCGGAAAGTAGTCCCGATATGTCCTCACCTGCCTGACCAATGATGGCCAGCAGGTCATTTACCTGCAGTTTTCCGCCTTTCTCAATACCGATATGGAGTAAGGTGCCATCTTTATAGCTTTCCAGTTCCATGGTAGCCTTATCCGTTTCCACTTCCGCCAGCAACTCGCCTTTCTTCACCGGATCACCCACCTTCTTGTGCCAGGCCGCGATAACGCCTTCGGTCATGGTATCGCTCAAACGGGGCATCAATATCACTTCTGCCATTTGACTAATATGTTTTGTTTTCGTTTGCTTTTGAGAGGCCGAAATTAAGGAAAAAGACCGAAGACCTAAGACCGAAGTCTGATATCTTTGTTGAATGTACATCACCAAAGCGGAATACCTGATCAGCAGTCCGGAGGTAGCTAAATGTCCCTCCCCGGAGAAGCCCGAATATGCCTTCATCGGCCGGTCTAATGTCGGGAAATCCTCCCTGATTAATATGTTATGCCGGAACCAGAAACTGGCCAAGACTTCGGGCACCCCCGGGAAAACCCAGCTGATCAATCATTTCCTCATCACCAGCGTTTCCAAAGAAGGGGCCCGGGATTACCGCAGCTGGTACCTGGTGGACCTGCCCGGGTACGGTTTTGCCAAAGTGTCACAGGGACAACGCCGCCAATGGGAAAAAATGATCGAAAATTACCTGCGTAAGCGGGAAAACCTGGTCATGGTTTTTGTCCTGATCGACAGCCGCCATGAACCACAGCAGATCGACCTGGAATTTGTGAACCAACTGGGTGAGTGGGAAATTCCTTTTACCCTTGTTTTTACCAAATCCGACAAAGAAAACCAACGGACAGTAGCGAAAAATGTCAGGGCATTCCTGGATGCCATGCGACAAACCTGGCAGTTCTTACCAGCTCACGTGGTGACCAGCGCGGTCAAGCAGACAGGAAGGGATAAGATCCTGGCCATGATCTCCCAGACCATAGAAGAAGTTTCCGGAGAGTAGTTGCTCAGTTCACCACTTTATTAGCGCAACTGCTGCTGGCAAACGCCTCGGGTTTGGCCTTGAAAGCAAAGCCCATCCCCAAAATATAACCCATGGCTTCCTTCAGCGCATCGTTACTCTTGAAATGGGGATTGGTGTTGATATCGGCATGAACTTCCATATCCACATTATACTCGGTGAACAACCCACATAGTTCATACGCGATCTCGATACTGCGGGCCACTTCCACCAGCATCCGCTCTTTAATGGAATACTTTTGGCGGGTCTTTTCATTATGTATGAACATAAATCCGCCATGACCCTCGCGAAGAAAAACAATGACAGTGGCAAATTCTGTTTCGGCGCCTTTCACCTGGGAATCCGTACCAATGCAGACCTTGAGGTGATAACCGTTCTCGGTTTCACGCCTGATGGCTTTTTCTACGGCGTCGCGAATCGGCAGTTCGATCGCATCGCCGTTAAATTTTCTCCATAACATAAATTACAGGTTTTTCTAATTTACCGAAAAACCTAAATAGGAAGTGCAGTCTCCCGTGTTACGGATTATTTAATTTTCCCACAAAAGTGGACAAGTTTTTATTTCAGTACTGTGCAGAACTGAGCATTACCAGGGTACAGGCTTCCTGGGGATAGATTTTATGGGCAATGGCGAGGTCATAAAGTTCTTCGTTCTCTGCACCCGGATTGAAGATGATCCGCCGTGGCTTCAGGGAAAGGATATAGTCGTAGAACTCACGCTGGTGCTGGGCCGACATATATAAAGTAATCGTATCCACATCCTCAAACAGGGGCTTGTCCCGGTGAACGGTAACATCTCCTACCAGGGTATCCTTGCGGCCTACCGCAACCACCGGGTGGCCGTAGGCACGCAACTTTTTGATGGCCAGGTAACTGTAGCGGGAAGGGTTATCCGAAGCACCCAGGACCAATGTTTTCTTTACATGTGACATTTCTGAAGGTTCTGTTTTAGCCAAGTTATAACTTATAGTTGATGCCTGGATGATCGGCACCAAGCCCTTTGGTGGGTGCAGCATACTCGTAGTATACTCGGAACATACTCGGAACATACCCAGAAAATTCTCCTGCCATCCGCCCCCCCCGGGGCTATGACAGGCTACCCGGATCAGGGCAATGGCGGGCATTTCAGGAAATCCCTGCTTCCGGAACCCGTTACCTTCCGCCACGGCCGAAGGGTCAGCGCCAGGTATCCTCCGCCATTGGCCATTTTGTTCCGGCTGATGAGATTTCCCAGGTTATGAAACCCTAATAATAAGGGCCCGGCCCGAAAACCGGCACCCACCCAGAACTGGCGGTCCTTGTTCAGCAAAAGGGGAAGGTATACCCCCCACTTGCTGGTTTCCCACCGCGGTGTTACCCGCAAGAGGTTCATATTCCGCAGGGTAAGCCGCTCCTTTCCCAATATCCCGCCCAGGTTCAGGCTGAGTTCTCCATTGATATAAAAATCCCGGAACAGGTACCGGTCGGCATTTACTACCAGCCGCCCCGGGTGAAATACATAAAAATCACCAGATAGCTCTTCTAAAGGCACGAACCCTGATATGGAATCGTTCAATTGTGCCAGGCTGCGGAACGGGGCATTCAGCTTTGCATCCAGCAGTTCGCCGGTCACCCCGCTCTGTGGCATTACTCCCTGCCGGCTTTGCGATCCATAATCATAATGGGCCCAACCGGCATCCAGGAGGGAAAGCCCGATCTTCCAGTCATAATCGTAATATTCTTCCTCCGATTCCTGGTAACCACCTGCCCCGCCGGGGTTGATCAAAAATTCAAGCCCCGCATCAAATGAAAATCCGGTTAAACCCTTGCGAACCCTGTCTGCAACCCCGGTGGATTTGCTTCCATTCTCCGCATAATCGTCCAGGTTGGAGGAATACCCGTATAGAAAATCCCCACCAGCCACAGAATACCCCCCACCATCGTTACGCTGGTGGCTGACCTGGTTAATATCGGCCCGGCCACCCGCTACTCCGCGGTTGACCCGCAAGGTGAGCCCTGCATTCAGCCTTTTATCCGTATGATCCAGTACTGTCTGGGCATAGGTGGCATATAATTCAACCACACTGCTGCCCCGCAGCTTTACATCAAAAGGTTCGGACTCCTCGTTGACCGACAGGAAGCCATTGAAGTTCTGCAGGCTGTCTACATAATTATACCGGCTGGTATAGGCGTTACCGAAAGTCCTGAAATTGGCACCAAAGGCGATGGCCTTCTTTTGTCCCAGCGCAATCCGGCTGTTCAGCAGGTTGATATTGGTTTGCTGGTTGGCAAACCGCTCGTCGTAACCGCTGGTGATACGGAACCGGGAATCCATTACGGATGACAGTAAGGAATAATCGTAGACCTTTACCGCGTCAGTACCATATTTCGACTGCACACCCACCAGGGTAATATCCCAGGGAAAAGGGGCGTTCACGATGGATGCCGGGTTGTTATGGATGCCTAGCCCTCCCGCGTAATTGGAGCCCTGGATGGCATGGTAATCCTGGGCCCGGGCACCGGGGACGGATGCAACTAACCAAAAAAATAACAGTATGCTTAACCGCTTGCTGGTTTTCATTCGCTCTGATTAGCCCTCCTGATGCCAAAAGCATGCCGCACCCTGTCCTTCCAGATCTTGCAGGTTAACGCCGGCCAAAAGCTCTTAATAGTCGTATTCCTTCCTGAACATATTCAACCTCAGGCCAATGGTGAACATACTGCTGTTGCGGGTCAGCGCGGCATCATCCGGAACATCCATTTTACGCAGCATCAGGGAACCGTCAACAAAGAGGTTTTCTAATAACTCATAACCCACATACAGGGATGCATTGACGCCGGTGGAAGACCTGCCCTCACCAATTGACCAGCCGTAATCTGCTGGCCGGGTGGTATAGAGACTCAGCAAGTTGTTGCCGAAATTGATGCCGGCTGAATCCAGTCCCTGCTTCCAGGCAATCAGCCTGGCCTGCAAGTGCCATTTCGGATGCGGCTGGTAGCGGGCAACTCCCACAAACTCCACAAAATTAGCGCCCCGCGGGTGGGCCAGCGGTTGGTTGTAATGGGTATAGCTGGCTGTTGAATCGCGGAAGGTATAGGTGAATGGCCGCGCCAGGTTCACCTCTCCCTGGATATCAAGATTGTCTACCCCAAATACATCTATATATTTACCGCCCAGTTGCAAGGCATATTTATTGGCCCACCAGCCATTGCCTCCCTTGATCTCGCTGAGCTTAAATTCATCAAAGAGCCACTGCCCGTAAAACTGGAACTTCTTAGCAACATTGGCTTTAAAATCAAAGCCGATATTGGCATTATCCGGACTTCCATTCTGCTGTTCCACGGAACGCAGAAAGATGATTGGATTCAGGTAGGTGAAATCAAAGCGGTTGGGCCTTCCGAATACGATGGATTCAAACAATCCAACATTCAGCCATTTGGTGGCCTGCCAGCTCAGGTGATGCATAGCCACGTATTTTTTATCGAAGAGCTGGTCGCCGTTACGGACCGGTCCGGATGGCTTGAGTTCCATAAAGAGATTCTGGTAATTCAATTTCCAGATCCGGGTATTCAGCTTCAGGAAAAGGGCATTGTTCGAAAAATCACTGAGGAACAAACTCCGGTACCCATTTCCAATAAAATTCTTATCGTATCCGAACTGTACATTGATATACTTCGTCACATTAAAGAAGACCGAGCCCCGGGCATCGAAATAATCATACGCCGTTGTTTTGAAGGGCTTATAATAGCCGGCGCCGGGTACCGCATTGAAATCCTCCTCAAACTGGCGAACAAAATAAGGGGGTCTCTCCTGGTTATCGGTCAGGTAAAAATCAAACCCGATCTTATTGGCAATCAATCCTCTCCCGCGTAGACCCTTGCTGTTCAGGAAAACCCGCTCATCGGTATCCGACTCTTTCGATTGCTGTTGCTGTATAACCGGGTTGATGCTGAGGAAAAAATCCTTTTGATCCACCAGCGCAAAGTCCGTTTTTGTACGGTAAAAGGTGTTGAACCAGGGCCTTTG
>CBFGLD010000200.1:0-5488 GCA_965649495.1 uncultured Flavihumibacter sp.
GACCCTCGCCGCCCTCTATAGTAACAATGCCAGTTATTACGGACAGGTGGCCGCCGAGAAAATGCCCTATGCAGCCACTCATGCAACATTGCGATTCGGTTCCGGTATATATTTTAATGCGATGGCCTACCGCCTTTTGAACCAGCAGGGAGGAACCGCTGTGTCTGCTTCCAGTCTTGGACTCGGGTATGGGTTTAAAATCGCACCGAAACTGGAGGCGGACATCAACTACAATCACAGTTTTTATCCTTCCAACTCAAGTTTCGTTCAGGCTGCCAATACCGATTTCCTGGGTGCGTCACTGGCTTACGGGCATTGGTTCACAACGGGACTGTCAGCAGATTATGCCATTGGCAAACAGGAAAAGAACGATATGTTCTTTACCCTCAGCAACTCAAAGGCCATTAATATCGGCAGTTTGAATAAGGAAAAAGACCTGGTTACACTGACTCCATCCATCGACATTATTGCGGGTACCCGGTATTTCTATGAAACCTATGTGATTGAAAAAGCGCGGCGCGACAGTCTGCTGGGTATACCTTTGTTTCCCACGGAGCCGGAACAGGAAACCATCAGCAAGGAAGGTTCCAGCTTTGAATTAATGTCCTATAACCTTAAGTTGCCATTGGCATATAGTCGTGCCCGTTATATGGCTGAAATATCTTACCAGTTGTCGGTCCTGGGCCATAAGGTAGAAACGGTTTCCGGAAACAGGACCAACTCCTTTTATAATTTTGCCTTTTATTACCAGTTTTAAGAATCCGATCGTGAAAGTTCTGATAGTAGAAGATGAAAAGATGCTGGCTGCGGAAATGGAAGATTTTCTGAAGCGATCCCATTATTTATGTGATCTCAGTCATACTGCTGAAGATGGACTGGATAAGATCGCTGTAAACCTGTATGATTTCATTTTACTGGACCTGGGACTTCCGGATTTTGACGGTCTCCGGTTGCTGCAGGAAGCCAGGAAGCATAATCCGGATGCTGCCTATATTATCCTTACAGCAAGGGGGGATATTGAGGACCGCGTAAGGGGACTGGACCTTGGTGCCGATGATTATCTTGCCAAACCTTTTTCGCTGCTGGAGTTACAATCTCGTATGCAGGCCATCAATCGCCGCAAATTTGGGATAAGCGACCAGTCGGTTCCCATTGGCGATTTTATGGTTGATCTGAAAAAGCGGATGGTCTTCTACGGTAGTAGCGAAATCGAACTGTCCAAAAAGGAATTTGACCTGCTGAGTTATCTGTTATTGCACCGGAACAGGCCATTGACACGTATGCAGCTTAGTGAGCACATTTGGGGGAATTTTGCTGACGACGATTACGATTCAAATTTTATCGACGTTCATATTAAGAATATTCGAAAAAAATTACAGATACATGCATCTGTGGAATGGCTGGAAACCATTCGGGGTGTGGGTTATAAAATCAGGAAGCAGGATTGAAACTATTAACCAAATTAACACTCTTTATCACCCTGTCGAAACTGGCGATAGTGGTGTTATTCGTAATGCTGCTGCCTTTACTGGTGGAGGGTATCGCCGCACGTTATACCGATTATTACCTGCAGGAGCAAAAGAAAAAGGTGCTGGATATAATTGATTCAAACGGTGTGGATTATTACCTGCAGGGGGAAAGCGATTACGGTTCCTACACAATGTTGATGGAAGAATATATTGCTTTGGAGCCGGTGGAAAGTTCCCTGGCAATTGATACGATCGCCAATACGCGAAGGGTTATTGAACAGGATACCCTGAACTACCGTGTTTTGATGCATACTTTCCGGATTGACTCACAGCACTACCTTGTGGAGATTGGAAGGACAACATCCTCGATCAGCCAGTTCAACCGTCCGTTGCAAAGGGTTGCCTTGAATGTGCTGGTTTTGCTGATAGGAATTACCCTGTTGGTGGACCTCCTGTTTACACGTTATCTGCTGCGGCCGCTGGGCAAGATCATCCGCACCAAATTACAGAATCGCCGGTTTCCTTTTACGGAAAAGCTGGAGCCTGTACCCACCTCAACCGAAGATTTCCAATTGCTGGATACGTCGTTTATTACCCTGATGGAACAAGTGAATGAGGCCTTTCAGAAAGAGCGGGAATTCACCAGTAATGCATCTCACGAGCTGATGACGCCCATCAGTATTCTGCAGTCGAAGATGGAGAATATGATAATGGCGGGAGATGTGCAGGCTTCGCAGCAAGACCGGTTGATGGATATGATGCGTACGCTGGGTCGCCTGAAAAGGATTGTGAATGCCTTGTTGTTGATTTCACGTATTGAAAATGATCAGTTTGCCCGTAAAGACAGCGTGCGATTATTGGACCTGGTGGAAGAAGTAGTGGCAGAACTTCGCGAACGGATGGACGAAAAGCAGCTGCGCCTGGCTGTGAGTATCACTCCGCAAAAGGAATTACAAGCAGTAAACCGCGACCTCCTCTTCCAGTTATTGTATAACCTGGTGAATAATGCGATACGTTACAACAAACAGGGTGGCAGTATTACGATCTCGGACCAGGTAAGTTCCGGTGGGCGGTATGAATTGATCATCAGGGATACCGGCATTGGGATCGATTCGTCTGAACTGGGAACCATATTCAACCGCTTCAAAAAGGCTGGTCGTGCGGAGGGGGAAGGGTATGGGCTGGGGCTGGCCATCGTGAAGAGTATCCTGGATTTTCACGGCATGACCGTTGCAGTCAATTCCCGGGTGGGTGTGGGCACCAGCTTTGTAATAGGTGTCTGACAGGTGTTCGGGAGACGTTCGGATATATGTTCGAGAGACGTTCGGACGTCTCCCGAACACCTGTCAGACACGGGAATCAAAATCGAAGTGAATAACCCAGGTTAATGCTATAATCTGCAAATGCCGCATCGCCGTGGCGATAAGTGCCTGTCAGTTCACTGGTTTCCTTATCGGTAACACTGCGGGTTCTATTCCTTTCCAAGGCAACCGGAACCGTGGCGAAGAAGACACCGCGACTGGATTGGTAGGTAATGCCGGGCTCCAAAGCGATCACATATCCGGGACGGCGGAATCCACCACTTTCCCCCAGAAGGTCCTCTACGGGGATGCCTTCAATGCGCCCTCCGGCACTTGCCGAAAATCCTTTCAGGCTGCCCAGAAAATTATAGTTGAAACCCAGTCTGGCCATATATTGGTCCGGTACACTCATAATGGATTCGTTGGCCAGGAGGGGACTCAGGGTTTCCCGATAAGTGCGGGTGCCATTTACCTCACGCGGGTTGGATAAATAATAGAGGTTGGTATACAAGCCAGCCAGGGGCGTGAAATGATAGAATCCGTTCAGTTCCAATGCCACGCCGGTACCCCCGTCTCCCAGTTGGATCGATTGGTCAACAGGGCGCAATTCGGGTTTGCCGTCTTCTCCCACATTCTGAAAATAATCCTGGTAATTGTAGTCGCCGGTAGGAAGCTTCAGGCCGAAACCTAACTGGAAATTACCCTTGCTGTGTTTTGCCGGGTCGATCATCCAGCGATAGGCCATGATCCTTAAGTCACCTATTCCAACAGATTCTGTGTTGTGCCGTTCTGTTCGTCCGTGTTCGTACAGGGATGAACGTTTGTTGATGCCTAATGGAAGACCTGCCAGGATCGACCAGCGGTTGTTCAATTGTTTGCTCACGGATACATCCAGCAGGTGCTGCCAGTTGATCACTTCGGTGTTTTGTTTGAGGCGTTCCTCTTGTTCTTCCTTTCCTTTGAAGTGGCGAAAGGATTTGAAATAGCGATAGCCGATGTTCATTTGCCATTGGCCCGCTGCCACCTGCTGCCCGCTTACCGAACAATTGGTGCCCGTTCCGCGGATAGCCACACAGCCCTGTGAAGCGGCGTTCATGGCAATAAGTGTTAATGCTGAAATGGATACTAATATTTTTTTCATGATTTTGTTTTGGAATTTTGGAGGTATCTGACACTTGTTCGTGGCACGTTCGAACATAAGTTCGAAGGACGTCCGCACGTATCACGAACATGTGTCAGACACCTAATTAATACCTAATTAAGTTTCATTTTCAGGCGGCTCACCACCAATTCGCCCACGCGGCGACCGGATTCGGTCCCCAGTTCATTGTCAAACCGGAAATGGATGCCGCCGTACAACCGGCTCATAGCTGCTTCCGCCGCTGCATCCCGGAAAGAGGTGATCTCACGGCTTCCAATGCCGAATTCCAACAGTGAGGTATCCGTGAACCGCAGGTTATCCCCAAACACACTGGTCATCGCTTCCGCTGCAGAAGCAGATGCCGTGGCATGTCCGCTCGGGAATGAAGGGAAGGGTGGTGTTTGGATATAGGGTCTCCACTCGGGGTCGATTACCTGGTTGATCACCGTCTCGGGGCGGATCGTGTTAAAAGAGTATTTTCCCTCCCAGCAGCTGATGAATCCATCAAAAAGAGCAATGGCTGTTTTCGCATACCCGGTTACGGTAGTCGCAAAATCGGAGCCGGCTGTTTTGGCAGCTATGCCTACAATGTTCATCCAGTGGCCGGGGGGCGAAAACTTTTTGGTAGCAAACATAACATGGCCCGATACATTCATTTTAAACGGGTTGTCGTCCCAGAAATCGGCTATATGTTTTTGTTCCTCTGTAAGACTGTCACCTACGTGTTTCACTTCCATGGCGGCTTTGTAATATACTCCTGAACTGTCGCTCATATTGAAAGCCGGCGGCAGGTGAGCTTTGCAAACAGAAGCGCTGTCCAATACCAATGTACGGATCTCTGCCCAGTGCGGTTCTATGGCTTGCGCGTACATGGGTGGGGTAGGTATCCAGCGCCCCGGGTCACTGTTAACCGTATAGCGGGTGGCAGACCGGGTTTCCGCATAGTTGTCTTTTTTGGACCACGCCATGATGGCCGAAACCATGGTATCGGAAAATGCCCTGCTGCCTTCCAGGACGGCAGAAGGCATGCCCGCACTGTCTGCCAGTTGCAGTAACTCATCGTAGTAACCCATCAGGCTTCCCTCTGGAAAAGTAACCGCATTGCCCACTTTGGTAAATGCCAACAGCGCTGCCAACGGAAAATCAATCAATGAAGTGTCCGCGGGGCGGGGCATGGCGGGCAGGTGCTTAATCTGACCGGAAAGTGATTGGTAGTGTGAAGGATCCCCTGCCGCTATTACCTCGTAAGCTGCAATATTCGCATAGGCATAATTGCGGGTGGCGATCATTGGGGGGAAATTGTTTTCCAGCACCACATCATTCAGCTTTTTCACGGTCTTGCTGTATAACAGCGGATCATGGATCACGGCCTTATAATCCCTGTTTGCAGAACAGGAATACAGGGTTACTGCTATCATCACTGCCAGTGCAGGCTTCAAAGGCGCACCCGGCAATATCACCCGAGCACTTCTCAAGATGTTGGTAACGGAATTCATAAAGGATTCCCTAACGTTGTGGATCCTGGAAATGATCTCGAATTGAATCACGGATTTCATTTGTTATATTGGTTATGTTTA
>CBFGLD010000201.1:0-5443 GCA_965649495.1 uncultured Flavihumibacter sp.
CTGATTTGCCAGCGGCGCCGGCATCTTTCGCTACGATGGAAACCGAGCCGAGCGGGCCGATCACATCTTTGACAAAAAAGGCGGTTTCGCTGATCATGGGTCCCCAGCCCGCTTCGTACCAGCCCACAGAGCCGTCTTCAAAGCGGATCTGCAACTGTCCGTAGTTGTAATTGCCGGCGGGGATCTCGTCGGTGAGGCGGGCACCGATGGCATAAACCTGAACGGGACGAGAGCGGGTCATCTGGCACATGACATCAATATAATGCACTCCGCAGTCCACGATGGGACTCAGGCTTTCCATCAGGTTTTTGTGAACGGCCCACATGCGGCCATGGCTTTGCTGGTTCAGGTTCATGCGCATCACCAGGGGTTTGCCCAGCTGGCGGGCGCTTTCGATGAAATAGATCCAGGAGGGATGGTGCCGCAGGATATAACCGGTCACCAGTTTACGATTGTGGCGGCGGGCGGCCTCCACTACCCTTTCGGCGCCGGCAACGCTATCGGCCAGGGGTTTTTCAATAAACACATGGGCCCCGCTTTCGAGGGCTTTGATGGCGTAGGACTCGTGGGTATCGGGGTAGGTGGAAATACAAACTGCGTCAGGGGCAGCGGCAGCCAGCGCCTGCGCATAATCGTCGAAGAGCGGGTAGCCGCCGCCGAGTTTCTCGTTAAGGATGACTTTGCTGTTACCACGGGCTACGATGCCACAGATCTCAAAACCTGGGTTGGTATGGTAAGCCATGGCGTGTGAGCTGCCCATGTTTCCGCAGCCCACTACCAATACTCGAATTTTTTTCATGCTGTACCTGGAATTTCGGCCTCATAATTAGGTCATTTTGCACGGAATTCCAAGTTTGATTTCAGCAGGGAGACGTTAGTTGACCGCCAGGGAGCTGAGCGGGTATTTGAGGTTCTTATAACTTTTAAGGTCCACCTTGATCTTACCCACGCTGATGTCGCTTTCGATACGCACGGGAATATGGTTGGCATCGTCGGTTACCCACACGGTCATTTTCTCTCCTCCTTCAAACACATTGCCTTTGATGAGCAGGGGTTTCAGCTTGATGGCCTTGTAAGTACCGTATTTGGTTTCGATGGTTTCCTTACCCATATAACGGATATACATATTGTAGACCTCATCGTCGAGGAACATGCTGAAGTTGATCTTTTCACCGGGTTTAAAATTGTCGTAATCGAGGTTTCTGGCAAAGTAGAGAGAGCTCACCACGTCCTGCACTTCTGCCGGGATCTTATAGATCCCTTTTTTGGTGACAGCAGATTTTTCGTGGTGATTAAAGACCACTTCCTCGTAGCGTTTGTAGTTGCCTTCGTGTACGTTGCGGATGAATTTGACGGGCTTCTTGCTTTCCTGGTCGATAAAAGTTTCGTAGCGGTCGCGCACCTTGAAGATCCAGTCGTATTTAGGGTTGGTCTTGCCCACTCCCACTACGTGGTAAACGGGACGGTCCTGGTGAACGGCGGTAGAGGTGGTAAAGCTGGCACTGCCGGCATTCACATAAAGTCCCAGCACGGTATAAAATACAGTGTAGTCGATCTTTTCACCGGTTCTCCAGGCATCGTCCTGGGCCTGGGTGGCCCCGAAAGCCAGCAGGGTGGTCAGTAAGAGTAAGATTCGCTTCATAGGCTGAGTTTGTATTCTTACAAATGTACCCACCATTACGTTAAAGTTTTCCTTACTGCTCGTTAAAGAATGGTTAGGTAAATCTGGATGGCAATACGCTTCCAGGCCTTATATTGCCGGATAAACCGGAAAGATGCCCACGAATATAAAATGTCCGAATTGCGGCCACGAGTTCCCGCTGGAAGAAGCGTTGAATGATGAGTTGAAGGAAGCCATTGAAAAAGAAAAACAGGAGTTGCGGGAGAAGATGATCGAGTACCGCAACCAGAAGGAGGAAGAGCTGCGTCGCAAGGACGAGGTCTTTGAAGCGTTCAAGCGAAACCAGGAAGCAGTGTTTCGCCAGCAGTTGGATCAGGAGTTAAAGAAACAGAACCAGCAGCTGGAGGAAAGTATCCGTAAGAGCCTGCATGCCGATTACGAGAACCAGGTGAAGCTGTTGCAGGATACGAACCGGGAGAACGAGGAGAAGCTGCGCGGGGCGCGGCAGAAAGAGCTGGAGTATTTAAAGAAGGAGCAGGAATTAAGGAACCGGGAGGAGGAGTTGGAGATCGTGCTGCAGAAGAAGTTGCAGGAAGAACGGGGCCGCCTGTCGGAGGAGTTGCGTCGGCTGGAAGAGCAGAAGACGGCCGCACGGGAATCCGAGTACCACCTGCGGCTGAAGGAGCTGGAGAAGCAGCTGGAGGACCAGAAAAAGCTGGCGGAGGAAATGAAGCGTAAGGCGGAGCAGGGCAGCATGCAATTACAGGGAGAGGTGATGGAGCTGGCGCTGGAAGAGATGTTGCGGGCAACTTTTCCCTTTGACCTGGTGAGCGAGGTGGGCAAGGGCGTACGTGGGGCGGATTGCCTGCAGACCATCCGCAACCAGTTTGGCCAGGAGTGTGGCAAGATCATTTACGAGAGCAAGCGCACCAACCGGTTTGCGCAGGACTGGATCGAAAAGCTGAAGGCAGACATGCGCAGCCAGGGAGCGGATATTGCCATTTTGGTGACGCAGGCCATGCCCCTGGACATGGAGCAGTTTGGTGAAAAGAACGGCATCTGGATCTGCAGTTTTACCGAGGTGAAGGCGCTGGCGCAGGTACTACGGGACAGCATCATCAAGGTATACCTGGCCGCGAAGAACCAGGAGAACAAGGGCGACAAGATGCACATGTTATACGACTACCTGACGAGTAATGAATTCAGTGAGCAGTGGAAAGCGATCCGGGAGGGATTTATGAGTATGAAGTTATCGATCCAGCGGGAGCGGGACGCCATGGAAAAGCTCTGGAAGGCGCGGGAGAAGCAGCTGGAGAAAGTGTTGCTGAATGCGGCACATGTGCGGGGCAGTATTGAGGGCATTGCGGGCAGCGATACGGTGAACCTGAACCTGGTGGACGATGAGCCGCTGGAATTGCCGGAATAGGCGGTCATCTCCCCTGTAATTGTCAGGAGACCGTGTATGCCAGCACCAGGTGGTCGAAGATGCGGGCGTGCAGGTCCAGTTCAAAATGGCCTTCTTTTTCAAAATGAAAGGGGAAGCGCATCCATTCGTCGGCGGCATATTGGAGGGGGCCTGCCAGTTTCATGTGTTCACGGAAATCCACCTGACCTTTTCCATACCATTTAAACACAGCTTCCTTGGCGCTCCAGAGGACCGTCACCAGTTCCAGTTGCAGGCGGTCGAAAAGCTCCCATTCCTGCAGGAAGGCTTTTTCGTGCGGGCCCAGGAATTTGGGAGCTATCTTTTCAATACGGGGAGACACCAGTTCAATATCAATGCCCACGCGTTGGTGGCTGCTGGCGATGGCGGCGGCAAAGTTGCCGCAGTGGGAAATGGAGAAGTGGTAGGTTTCCCCCGGCAGGAAAGGTTTCCGGGTATCGGCCACGCGGATCTCCTCGAGGGGAAAGTCCGGGAAAAGCCGGGGCAGCAGGAAACGACCGGCCAGGTGTTGCAAGCGCTTATAGGGATGGGTCACATCTTGTTTGAGGGGCACTTCTTCCAGGAAAAAAGATTCGGGTTCTTCGATCTTCCAGATGGCCAACCGGGTGTGTTGGTTGATATAATGTTGATAAAATAAAGCCAAGGTTGCGATTTTGAAGCTAACATTGCAGCAGCCGTAGAGGCCACTGTTTTTCAAATATAAACCAAGCGAAGCACATGATCCTGTCGGACAAACGAATCCTGGAAGAAATGGAACAAGGCACGATAAAGATTGAGCCCTACCAGCGGGAATGCCTGGGAAGCAATTCCTACGATGTACACCTGGGTAAATGGCTGGCCACCTATAAGGAGCATATCCTGGATGCGAAAAAACACAACCAGATCGAATATTTCGAGATACCCGAGGATGGGTTTGTATTATACCCGCATATTTTTTACCTGGGAGTAACCGAAGAGTACACCGAAACCCACAACCATGTCCCCTTCCTGGAGGGCAAGTCGTCCACCGGCAGGCTGGGGATTGATATTCATGCCACAGCGGGCAAGGGAGACGTAGGTTTTTGCGGTAACTGGACCCTGGAAATATCGGTAAAGCAGCCGGTGAAAGTATATAAGGGGATGCCCATCGGGCAGCTGATCTATTTCCCGGTGGATGGGGAAATTGAGGTGAAGTATAACCAGAAGAAAAATGCCAAATACAGCGGTCAGCCCGACAAGCCCATCGAAAGCATGATGTGGAAGAACCGGTTCTGAGGATGCAGCGACATACTGCCCCATTCAGGAGCTGAACAAAAACGGCTGCCAGGGATAATTCCCGGCAGCCGTTTCTTATTAGACCTTAGAGGTAACCGTTAGGAGTACCCGATCATTTAGTTTCCAGTGCCTTATCGATCATAAATGCCAGGCTGGCACGGTGTGCCCTGGACTGTTCGTTGGTGCTGACAGCGCCTGCCAGCATGCCTTTTACCTTTTTGAGGGTAAGCAGGGCTGCGGCCTTACTGGCGTTGTCGTAACCAGCTTTGGCTTCCATGATGGCGATGGCGCCCTTCACGAATTCGGTCTGCAGGTTCTGGCGGAAGAGGTTTACATTGGTTTTGAGGTCTTCCGCAAAGATCCCCCTGGCCAGGTCGCCCATTACATCGGCAACGCTGTAGGTATTACCGTAGAAGGCGCTGTTGCTGATACGGGTGAGGGTATTCGGGTGCAGGATATGACCGAGTGCGGGCATCTGCACCTGCTGGGCGATGGACTGCACTTTGAAGTCTTCGCCGGTACCGAAGAAATTGAAGCCGCGGCGTTGCGCCTGGAGGTAGGGATACAGTTGTGCGTCGGCGGCAAAGGCGTTGGGGGCATACATGTACTTCAGGAGTACTGCCATGGCTTTTTTCTGGTAAGCCACGGGAACCACGGTGAAGGGCTTGTTATCGCTCTTTTGTCCGGGGTAAGCGCGGTCAACGTATACACCACCGATGTAGCGGCTCACGCCCTGTGCCATCTGGATGCGGTGACTCTGGAGCATGAGGTAGCGGACCCTGAGTTCGTTCCAGCTCTGGTTGGGTTTTGCAAAGCGGGATTTCAGTTTAGGCATCATGGTGTTCACCAGTTGCAGGCGGTCTTCGGCATAAGCCACCATATCGCTGGAGTGGTCGTTGATCATGACACGGGGGTCGATGCCACCAGCGTCGCGCATATCGTCGGCATCATTACCAAAGATCAGTTGCGGATCAGTGCTGCGGGACAGGATCTTATTCAATTCTGCTTCTTCTTCTTCTGCAGAGAAGGGTTTGTAGCCGTATTCGATGGCCCAGAGGTCATAAGGACCCACCTTGGTGGTGTAGTAGTGGCCCTGTTTGCTGCGGTCACTATTCACGTTGATG
>CBFGLD010000202.1:0-5430 GCA_965649495.1 uncultured Flavihumibacter sp.
GCCCGGCAGCGCCGCCGCGCCGTGCGATTCGCGCAGCACGCGGTGCCAGCGGCCCGAGGGCGGCGGCCGGCCGCCCCGCAGCCGCGGCCCGAGCAGGGCCGCGAGCATGGCCAGGTTGCGGTCGCGCAGCCCGAAGTTCAGACCCAGTCCCAGCAGGTTGGTGGTGGCCACCACATCCGAGGCGTTGCGGCTGGCTTCCAGGTCAATGTTCAGGCTTTGCTTTTTGGCCGGGTACATATTAATGTTAACATCCACCAGCCCCAGGCTGTCGATGGGTTGCAGGTCAATGCCCACCTGTTGCCAGGCCCCCATTTGTCCCAGCACATTATTGGTACGGTAAACATCCTGCTGGCGGTAGAGAGCCCCGGGCTGCAGGTAAATATTTCGGGTAAGGAAGGCCGTTTTAAAGAGGTGCCGCCGGGTCAGTATCTGGATGCCGTCGCGGGTGATGGTATCTGGGTAATACGGAATGGAATCGCCCACGATCACTCGGGTAGGGTAGATCCGCACCTTGCGGATATGGTATTGCTGCAGGTGCACGGGGTTTTCGGTGCCCCGCTGTTTGAAGACCACATCGATCTGCGGGTTCTCCCTTCTCTTCTGCACTTCTTCCAGTAAGCGGATCTGTTCAAAGGGGTCCAGCCCCGGGTCAATCAATCCGGCCACCACCGTGTCTACTTCTGCATAAATATCATCGCGGTTGATCTTGAGGTAGCCGTGGTTCCGGTAAATATTCAGGATGCGGTCCAGCTCCAGCGAGATCTTGCTCTTACTGTAGGTATCACCCTTCCTGAGCACGGAGGCTTTGCTGTTCTGCCGGGCCAGTTCCTGTAGCAGCGTGTCACGGAAATCGTAATCGATGGAGTCAAAGCGCATGACCTTGCCCGTTTTTACGTCAAAGTTCACCGTGAGTCGTTGCTGGTCCTCCACCTGGTTTACAGTGGTATCCCAGGTGATGGTGCCGTACATGAACCCCACCGACCGCAGGAGGTCGTCCAGGTAGTCGAGCGATTTCACCGCGTAGGCCGTATCAAAGACCACGGGCTTGTTGAGTATGCTCTTGAAGCCCCTGGTGACCCATTTGACCTGCAGGCTGTCGTCCAGCTGGGTTTGCATCTTGGAAACCAGGTCGGTCTTTTCGGAAGGCCGCAGGTCGGGGGATTCTATCCGTATCGCCGTCCGGTAAACAAAAGGTTTATCGGTGGGATAATTTTTAATAACCTTGCATCCGGTGGCCAGCAGCAGGGGTAACCAAACGAGTATCCGGTATAGGGAATTACGGATAGACCTGTTGGTTATGACTGGGGGCATAGGCTGTGAAAAAATATAAGGTATATGATTACAAAAAACCAGGTCAAATATATCCAAAGTTTGAGCCACAAAAAATTCAGGGATGAAGAAGGCTGTTTTGTTGCCGAAGGTCCCAAGGTGGTTGCCGAATTACTGACCATGCCCCACATGCGGGTAAAAGAAGTCTATGGAACGCAGGAATGGCGGGCCTCGCAGGCGGAAGGGGAGTGGGCTGACAGTTTTTATGAACTGACGGAAGAGGAGCTGCAGCGAATCTCCTTCCTGAAGACCGCCAACCAGGTTTTAGCGATTTTTTACAAACCCGACCTGGTGGTGGAGCCCGGCAGCTGGCAGCTGGTACTGGATGGAATCCAGGACCCGGGGAATATGGGTACTATTATCCGCATCGCCGACTGGTTTGGGGTACAGCAGATCATTTGCAGCGAAGACAGCGCCGATGCCTTCAATCCCAAAGTGATCCAGAGTACCATGGCCAGTATCGGGAGGGTGGAGATCGTATATACTAACCTGGTGGAATACCTGCGGATGCACTCGCACCGCCACTTTTATGCGGCAACGCTGGAAGGCACGCCCATCCGCGATGTCAGGCCCCACGGCCCTTCGGCCCTGGTGATCGGCAATGAATCCAAAGGGATCCGCGAAGAACTGATGAAGGAGCTGAAACTCTTTGTTACCATCCCCCGGCACGGAGCAGCCGAATCCCTGAATGCCGCCGTGGCTACCGGTATCATTCTGTCGCATTTTACTGCCTGACAGCGCTGATGGCTATTTGAACTGGATGGCCCGCACCGGCTGTATCCGCCGCACGATATAGGTGGGAATCAGAAGTACCCCCATACAGATCAGGAAAGTGCCCAGGTTCACGGCCAGGATCTGCCAGGGTACCACCAGCACCTCTGCCTTGCTGATATAATACATCTCTTCCGGCAGGCTGATGATGCCGTAGCGCCGCTGCAGGAAGATCAGGAAAAAAGCCACCAGGTTGCCCAGCAGGATGCCCGTGAGTGTGATCACCGCGCCGTGGTAGAGAAAAATGCGCTGGATCATCCCGTTGGTGGAACCCACCGCTTTCAGCACCCCCACCATGCGTGTACGCTCCAGCACCAAAATGATCAGGCAGGTGATCAGGTTCAGGATGGCCACAATGATCATGATGATCAGCACAATGGCAATGGTCTTGTCCTGTAAGGACAGCCAGTCAAATATATTGGGATAGATCTGTTTGATGCTCCTGCTGTTCCACATCACCGGCAGCTCGTTGAAGATGGCTTCGTTCAGGGTGTCGATCTGCTGGTAGTCGTCCAGGAAGATCTCGTACCCGCCGATATAATTGGAGGGCCAGTTGTTCAATCGCCGTATCAGCCGGATATCGCCGATGGCGATCATCTTGTCGTAATCCTCTATGCCGGTCTTGTATAGCCCACTGATGGTGAGCTTGCGCGCGCGCGGCGGACTGTCATCGTTCTGGATGAAATAGATCAGGATCTCATCGTTCACTTTCAGGTTGAGCTGGTTGGCTGTATAAACGGATAAGACGATCTCATTACTGTACCCGCTGTCGGGAAACTGCATCCAGCGGCCTTCTTTCAGGAAGGAGGACAGCCGGTTGGCATCATGACCCGCCTCCAGGCCCTTGAACAGAACCCCTTCAATGCTTTCAGCGGTTTTGAGGATGGCATTCTTGGTGGCATAAGCCTGGATGGAAGCAATGCCCGGAACCCGCTGCTGCAGCGATGCTACCGTATCATTCTTTTCAATGGGATACTCTTCCGCGATGGCCACCTTCTCGGGGTCGTAGTGCTGCACGCGGATATGTCCCCAGAAGCTGAAGATCTTCTGGCTGATGGCATGCTGGAAACCGCTGGTAAACGCCAGGGCTATGATCATGGCCATCACACTGATGGTGGTGGCGGCCACTGCCAGCCGGATGATAAAGCGGCTGAATGATTTCTGCTGGTTAAATGCCACCCTTCTTGCTATGAATCCCGCTACGTTCAATCGGCATGGTTTTAGTCGCCAAATATAAAGGTTGTGAGGTTGTTAGCGATATTTGCAAAGAATTAGATGATATTTGATCGTATTAAATAATAGTGACATGAAGCCTGGTTTCCGCCCTATCTTATTACTCTGTTGTTGCCTGTTGGCAGCCCTTTGGGCCGCAGCCCAGGAGCCGGATGTCATTTATTATTCCAACATCCAGAATGTAAAGCTGAACCCGGTGGGCAACCAGTTAGGTTATCCCATCATCCGCCTCCACGGGTCCGACCAGCTGGAACTGCGCTTTGACGACCGGGAAGGTGGAGTGAAGAGTTATTCTTACAGCTGGGAGCTGCGCAATGCCGACTGGAGCCCCGTGATGCTCAGCACCATGGATTATGTGAGAGGGTTCACCCAGCAACGCATCACCACCTACCGCAACGCTTCAGTTGCGCTTACCCGTTATACTCATTATTATACCTCCCTGCCGGATAAAAGCAGTGGCCCTTCCCGCTCCGGTAATTACCTGGTGAAAGTTTTTCTGAACGGTGACCCCTCGCAGGTGGTGTTCACCCGCAGGGTGCTGGTGGTGGAAGAAAAATCTGCCGTGAACCTGCAGGTACTGCAACCATTCAACAACCAGCTGTTCACTACCCACCAGAAACTGAACTTCACCGTTTCTACCCGCAACCTGAACCTGATGAATGCCATGCAGCAGATCAATGTGTGTATCCTGCAGAATTTCAGGTGGGACAATAAAAAATTCGGCATCCGCCCCACTTTTATCCGCCAGAACAACCTGGAGTTCAATGCCGAACAGGATGGGGTCTTTGCTTCGGGCAAAGAATGGCGCTGGCTGGATCTCCGCAGTTTCCGGCTGCAGAGCGACCGTGTTGACAGTGCCCGCTACGACAAGACCACCACTACGGTATTTGTGAAAACAGACCAGGACCGATCCGCGCAACGTTTTGTCTATTACCGCGATGGTAACGGTATGTATTTTAATGAAACCCTGGATGGACTCAACCCTTTCTGGCAGGGCGATTATGCCACGGTGCACTTCCGCTATAAACCACCGGGCGGCATGCCTTTCCGCAACGACCTTTATCTTTTTGGTGAACTGACCAACTGGGGTAAGGACACGCAGGCCAGGATGGTGTTCAATAAGGAAAGCGGCCTGTATGAAACCGCCCTATGGCTGAAGCAGGGCTATTATTTTTATGGTTTCGCCACCAAGGAAGGAGAGGGCGACCGCGCATACTTCAATATGGATCGTACCGAAGGCAATTATTGGGAAGCGGAAAATAATTATACCATCCTGGTGTATTACCGGCCCATAGGAGGCAGGGCCGATGAGCTCATAGGTTACGGCTCAGTGAATTCATTGGGCGGAAGGCCCGGCGTGATCTCCAATTAAAGGCGTCTTCTCCAATTAATGCACGGAGTCAAAAAAAACAACAGATTTTTTAGCGCCATATTTTTTTACAAGGCCACCAAGTCCTATCTTTGCGCCGGCAGGTCTCATACGACCAGCTCCTACTGAACTCCCCCAGGGTCGGAAGACAGCAAGGGTAGGTGGTTGTAGCGGTGCGATGTGAGTAGCCTGCCATTTTTTTATTTCTCCTTTCTCCCACTCCCTGCCCGGTCATTGGTCACCCATTTCTTCTTATCTTCGTCAGCGTCAAAAACAACCCAATACATGAAATTTTTTATTGATACTGCCAACCTGGCCCAAATCCAGGAAGCGAATGAATTAGGAATTCTTGATGGTGTAACTACCAATCCATCCCTTATGGCAAAAGAGGGAATTAAGGGCGAAGAGAATATTACCAATCATTATAAGGCCATCTGCGAAATGGTGGATGGAGATATCAGTGCAGAAGTTCTTTCCACCGATTTTAAAACTATGGTGGAAGAAGGTCAGAAACTGGCTGCTATCCATCCTAATATTGTAGTAAAGGTTCCGATGATCAAAGATGGTGTAAAGGCAATTAAGTGGTTTACCGATAATGGGATCAAAACAAATTGTACGCTGGTGTTTTCCGCAGGGCAGGCAATACTTGCAGCAAAGGCCGGAGCGGCCTATGTTTCCCCATTCATTGGACGTATTGATGATAGCGGATGGGATGGCACTGAATTGAT
>CBFGLD010000203.1:0-5394 GCA_965649495.1 uncultured Flavihumibacter sp.
GGTACAGGCCGCCACCAACCTGCGTTTCGGTATTGAGCTGGGCAATAAGGCCAAGATCATCCAGACCTTCCAGACCAGCCTGGGACAAAGTTTTACGATCCCCAAGTTTGTGACGCTCTTCCCCATCCGGGGCGAAAAAGACCTGCTGTCGTCGCGCACCATCATCAATGCCAACGGCTCCTATACCGACCGCCTGAATTTTTACAAGGTGCAATCGCTGAATGCTTCCATCGGGTACGACTGGACCAATACCAAAAACAGGAACTGGATATACAGTCCTCTTAACGTGGAGTTTGTTCGGGTATTCAGCACCGATAGCCTCCAAAAATTATTCGACAGTATCCCCAACCTGCGCAACTCCTTCAACGACGGGCTGATCATTTCACAGCGGCTTATCATGGTCAGCACCTGGGCGCGGAGCAATAAGGTGATCAACCTGCGGGTGGGACTGGAAGAGAGCGGCGGGGTATTCGGGAATATCCGGAGTTGGGACCTCCAGGGGCGGCTGTCGCGGTACCTGAAAGGGGATGTGGATTTCAGGTATTATATCAACCAACCGCGGAACACCTGGGCCTTCCGCTTCTTTGCGGGCATGGGGCAGCCCTATGGCAAGCAGCTGGATACGCTGGGCAATATCAAGCGGGAGACCAACCTTCCCTTTTTCAAATCCTATTTTGCCGGGGGCCCCAGCAGTATGCGGGCCTGGCAGGTGCGGCAACTGGGGCCGGGCTCTTCCAAATTATTCCGGACCACCAATGCCGACCGTTTTGCCGACATACAACTGGAGACCAATGCCGAGTTCCGGTTTAACCTGGCCACCATCTATGGCATCAAGGTGAAAAGCGCGCTGTTCACGGATATCGGGAATATCTGGTACCGCAACAACCAGGGCAACCCAGAGTTGGATGACGCGGTCTTCCGGCTCCGGAAATTATACAAGGACCTGGCAGTGGCAGGCGGAACCAGCCTGCGCTTCGATTTCTCCTATTTCATCATCCGGTTCGACTGGGCCTATAAGCTGAAAGATCCCTTTTATTCCGATCTCAACAGCGGCTGGTTCCAGAACCTGAAGCTGGGTAACGGGCAGTTCCAGTTAGGGATCAACCATCCCTTCTGATCGGAGAAAAGTATTAAGCGCCGGAAAGTGTGGTGCGGATCATTTCTTCTGCTGCTGTCATGCTGAGCGCATCTGTAACGCGGAATTCGCCGATGCGGGTACGGCGCAGACTGCCCAGGTAACCACCACAGCCCAAGTGGGCGCCGAAGCCGTTTGCCAGGCTACGTATATAGGTACCCGTGGAGCACACAACGCGGAAAGACACCACAGGCATTTCCACCGCCGTGATCTCAAACGCTGAAATGGTTACCGGCCGCGGCTCCAGCTTCACGTCCTTTCCTTTACGCGCCAGTTCGTACACCCGTTTGCCCCCGATCTTGATAGCGGAATGGATGGGAGGCACCTGCATAATAGCACCGGTGAATGCCTGTGTTGCGTTTCGTATGATCTCGGGCGTTAGATGGGAGGTATCCATCTGGTTGGCGGGTTCGCTCTCCAGGTCGTAGGTGGGAGTAACCGCACCCAGTATGATGGTACCGGTGTATTCTTTTTCGCGGGCCATGTACTCGTTGATCCGTTTGGTGAACTTACCCGTACAGATGATCAGGAGCCCCGAGGCAAGGGGATCGAGGGTACCCGCATGGCCCACCTTTTTGATCCTCACCAGGTTGCGGATCTTTCGGACCGCGTCAAAGGAGGTCCAGTCCAGTGGCTTATCGATCAGTAATACCTTGCCTTCCGCAAAGGGATTGATGGGTTCTTCCTGCACGTCAAAATTTTCGCAAAGGTAAGGATCAGCGGGAGACGGCTTTCAGCTGCTGCCAGCTTTCCTCCAGCTGCGGCTGCGACGGCTGGGTGCTGCCATTCTTTTTAATAAAGCGGCGGGCATGCTCCTTGCGGTCGGCCGTCAATGGGTGCGTGCTCAGGAAGCCCGGCAGCTCAGGGCCCTGGCTGGCCGCTTCCAGGCGATCCATCAGCAGGAGCATCCCGTTGGGGTCTACCCTGTTCTGCAGCATGCGTTTCATCCCTTCTTCATCCGCCTCCTCTTCCAGCTTGCGGGAATAAGAAAGGCCGCGAAGTTTATTGGCCTGGGAAGCGATGCCCCCTCCGATGGAACCCAGGTCGCCAAAGACCAGGCTCAGCATGAAGCTGCCCGTCAGCTCCTGCAGGATATTGCGCAGGCTGTGCCTTTCGTTCACATGCGAAGCCTCGTGGCCCAGCAGCGCCACCAGCTCTCCCGGCGTCTCCATCTTGCGGAGTATGCCCTGGTAGACCACTATATGTCCGCCGGGAAGGGCAAAAGCATTCACCAGGGTATCTTTCACCACGGTGAACTGCAACTGATAATGTTCACTGAGCTGAAGTGGTGCCGCAAAATCGTTGAGTGCGCGGGTGGACGGTCGGTCAATGGAAGAATCGGGCACGATGGTTTCATACAGCATGCGCCCCAGCTCCGCTTCCTTTTTGGGCGATACCAGTTTCATGCCGATGCCGCTGATGCCACTGACTATCAGAAAATAAAATCCCACCACCACCAGCAGGAAAACTGCGATGATGGCGGGAAATTTCATCCGGCTCAGGGATACGAACCAGCGGTCTTTATCCCCCCCGGCAAAACGGGTAAGTTCAGGCAGCAGCAGGTGTTGCACCGGCACTTCCAGGGTGCGGGCGCCATCCGGCTGCAGGGAAAAATAAGCGGTGGAAGCGGAACGGCTCAGCAACCGTACCCCATTGAGGGGGAAGGCTGCCAGGAAATCGTTACTACCGGTATCGTATACCTGAACCGCGTCCTGGAATACCAGGATACGGGCTGAAATCGGTCGCGACGACTGTCCGTCGTAATAAGCAACAAGGGTCTGATCCATACTGCAAAGTTACCTCCGAACCCGGAACTGGCCATCCATAATGCCCGCCACTTCACCACTTTCGGCTTCCACCAGCAGGCTGGCCTGGAAACTTCCCTGCACCTCGTTGTCGGTTACCGAACTGATGGTGATGGAGTAGGTGGCATTGTCGTTATCCAGCACATAGACTTTCTGGTTTAGGGTGCCGATACCGCTGGTATAGGTCATGATGACCTGGTTGTCCATGGCCGTTGCCTGGCTATAAGTGCCGGTATTCAGGGTGGTTCCGTCCATATCCAGGTACAATCCAAACGCCTGCGAGAGGTCGCTGGAATTGGCTGCCACTTGCAGGGCGGTCTTATTAGTGCCGTCATCGGTTTTGGCAACGGATGCGACGATCCTTTTCATGGTAAGCTCCTGGCCGTTCAGCCGGAAGCGGACGAAATAAGGTGAGGCATCGTTGGATTTGGAGCAGGAGCCGAGTGCGCCCAGCACCAGGACCAGGGCCAGTATTGAAAGCAGGAAATAGTTTTTCATTTGCATTATTATGGGTCTTAAGCTGCGGTCAGATCACGAATCCAAAATCCAGCAGGTCACTGAATTCTTCGCCGGTAGCATCGTTATAAGCTTCCTGCGCCTGCTCCAGTTCCTCAAAAGAAACATAACCGTTGATCAGGATGTTGCGGGTCACGAACTGCAGGGTGCGGGTGGTTGCCCAGGGCGTACCCAGTCCAAAGGTGAAGGCCACCAGCAGGAAATTCAGCACGATCAGTTCAAAGAAATCAACGGCCTCTGCCCTGCTGTGGAGGAACAGCGCTTTATCGCCCTGCTCAATCCGGAGGTTGTCCACAAAAAAGCGAAACACATCCCGCTGCCACCAGAAGAAATAGATGCCGAAGGTGAACAGGGTCAGGAAATAACCCTTGAAGTTCAACCAGAAATAGTCGCCCCCCGCTGCATCGTACTGGAAAGAAGCATTACCGATCCGCACATTGCTGAGCATATAACGGCGAACATTAATCGTAAACCAGGGACCATAAAACCCGAGAGTGATAATGGTCAGGAAGATCCCTTTCAGGAAGATCTTCACCAGTTCGCCCCGCTCTCCTACATAGCCGAAACGGATGCCGCGCCAGTTGCTTTTAGCCATACGGTAACGATACGAGCTGTGGAGGATAAAAGGCATCAGCACCAGGAGGAAGACGTAAAAGCCCAGGATAATCAGCTGGAAAAAAGCAAGTTCTCCGGTGCTGAGGGAATAGACCAGCAAGGCATACCAGGCAAGCAACAGTACGAAAGCCTTGATAAATCCTTTGAACATCTCCTTACCGGTACCCGTAAACGAAAAAGGGGAATCTTCAAAATGGGTCTGGTTATAGAGATAAGTAAGCGTCCGGGCCTTGGCCCAGGGGTAATAGAGTCCAAGGGTCAAAACCGTCAGAATGATGTTGATGAGCTGGATCTTGAATAATTCGAGTCCCTGCCCGAGGAATTGGAATTTGTAGAAGCGGTGTTCCATGTGTATTTAAGGTTTAAGTTGTACGATGTTTTATTGTTTACCCCAGCCAAACAGCATGGCCAGCGAAGCCAGTAGAAACACGAGGAAGTAGATCGCAACAAAGAGCAGCAGCAGTATCCCGATGAAGCGGAAGAAGGCCAGCAGTTCCGACAGGGCGCGGTTCAGCAGGGGGCCGTCATTGGTTTTTATGGCTTGGGAGCAACGGGAGCTGAAGCGGTACAGGCGACTGAGCGGATAAGCGAGGCCCGCCACCAGAAGTCCATACAGTACCAGGAAGGCGGTACGCCCGGCAGTGGTAAGGGCGGGGTCACGCAGTGCCGGCAGGGTGCGGGTAGCCAGGCCGGTGAACAACAGCATCAGGAAGAAACCGATGAAACAAAAGCCAGTCAGCGAAATGAAGCGGCTCCAGCGGGCGATTCCCCGCAAAACGGAAAGGGGTACCGGCAGATCCCGGGTCTCGTCCTGATGATTGGTCATAGATTAGGATAAGAGAGGAAAAATAAAAAAAGCAGGCATCATTTTCACTTATACATGCCTGTTTTTTTTATTGCGTATGGGGAGAAATAAATATTGGGGGCTCCGGGGGATGAGTCCCTGAGCTTGCGGGTGAGCCAATTATTTTCCCATGAGCCAATTCGGTACCGCTCATGAGCCTATTATTGGGTCGATTGAGCCCATCCGGCGGGCTGCCTTTCCTTTTCATCCCGGGTGGTACACCCGGGTTGGTTCCGGCCGCAGCATCCAGCTGCAATACGGTCTGGGCCAGCATTTGCACGCGATTCGGTGGTGGTGCCCCACAGCAACCAGCGCTTAGGGTCGTAAAAAAGGTCTACCCAGGATCCTCCCGGGATCCTCCGGGGATCTTCCGGGAAAATCAGCACCAACTCAGCACCATGGCGGCACCGCGAAGGCACCAGGGGTCATAATTGGCTCAGCAAGGGCATCCCTGTTGCTGCGGCTTACCCGGGTTAATA
>CBFGLD010000204.1:0-5375 GCA_965649495.1 uncultured Flavihumibacter sp.
CGGTAGGTGGCCCGGATCTCTCCTTCAAATGCCCGGGGTGATATGTCCAGCGTACTGTCTTTTCTTGCCTCCGCAGCAGTGATGCCTTTGATCTCCTCCATGCGCATGGTCACTATGGGTACTTCCTGGATCACCGGAAGCCCCTGTGCCCGCGTCAAAGATGATATGGCCGCTTTTTGCTCCGGCTGTATATCGAAGATCACCATATTGGGCTGGTTATCACTTGCCGATAGTTCCACCTTCCGGGTAAGGGTGTGTTGTACGAAATACAAAAGCGCGATGAATGCCGTTCCCAGTCCAATGGCTACCACCAGTATCACCGTTTGGTTATGCGGGCGGAACAGGTTGGCAAAGCCCTGCCGCCACAGGTAACTCCAGCCTTCCGGGAAATATTTACGGGTCATCCGCATGATCAGCAGGGCCATGCCCGCCAGTATGCCAAAAGCTGCCAGCACTCCGATTGTGAAAGCCAGCGCTCCCTGCCAGCTTTCCATCTGCAGCCAGCTGAAACCCAAGATGAAAACAAATACCAGCAGGTAAACGATCCACTGTACGGGGTCCTTCAAAGGACTCCTGCTGCTGGGCGTGATGCGTAAGGTATTCAGGGGAGCAATGTTCCGGATGGATACCAGCGGTAACAGCGAAAACAAAACCGAGATGAGCGTACCCGTTAGTATTCCGAAACCGATGGCCGGCCAGGATATGCTGGTGCTGATCTCTACCGGAAGGAAGTCCTGCAACACTGCCGGCAACAGGAATTGTATGGCCGTACCCAATGCGGCACCTATCGCCGAACCTAGAAAACCAATGCCAGCCACCTGAACCAGGTAGATCAGGAAGGCCTGCCTGCCCGTGGCTCCCAGGCAGCGAAGAATAGCTATGGAGCCCAGTTTTTCCCGGATATAAATATGAATGGCACTGGCTACCCCGATACAGCCCAGCAACAGGGCCACGAAACTCACCAGGTTCATGAACGAGGTGAAATCCTCAAAAGAATTGCCGGCATTGTTCTTCGCAGATTCTACCGTGTCAATATCCATGCCCGCTGCATCCATGCGGGGAGTGATCTTTTCCAGCACCGCATCGATCTCAACCGGTTCGTCGTACTTGACATAATAACTGTAGTTGATCCTGCTGCCTTTTTGCGCCAGCCCGGTTCCAGGAAGGTAACGGAGCGGGATGAACACGCCGGGTGCCATCGTACTGCTGAACCCCGTTTTGCCGGGAACTTTTTCCACCTCACCGGCTATGCGAAAACTCAACTCTCCAATGCGGATGGAGTCTCCCGGTTTGGCCCCATATTGGATCATCAGCGTTTTATCCACCAGCGCCTGGCGATCCGCCTGCTGGTAGTTTACCGCCGAACGGGATGGGTTGGACTTCATGCTGCCGTACAACGGATAGCCTCGTTGGATGGCCCGCACCTGTACAAGGCGGGTGCCTCCATTGTGCAGGAAATAGATCATGGAGGCAAAACTTTGTTCCTTCGCATGCTGCTGACCCAGGGAATCGATCAGCTTCAGGGTAGCAGTATCCGCCGCCTTGTTGTCTTCAAATACCAGGTCTGCCCCCAGTAATTCCTTTGCCTGCTTATCGATGTCGCCCTGTACCGTATACCGGAGCGAATAGAGCGCTACCAGGGCGGCAATACCCATAATGATGCTGGATACGAAAAGCAGCAGCCTGGAGCGGTTCTTCCTGCTGTCGCGCCAGGCCATCGTCAGCAGCCAGCTAATATTCGTTTGTTGTTTTCCGTTAATGGCACTCATAGGGTCACATCATTGTTTTGCATAACCGGCTGATCCGAAAGGATGGCACCGCCCTTCAGGCGTATGATCCTGCCCGTTCTTGCGGCAAGTTCCAGGTCGTGGGTTACAATCACCAACGTGGTTCCCGCTTCCTGGTTAAGGTCGAATAACAGCTTCACGATCTTTTCACTGGTTTCGGCATCCAGGTTGCCCGTCGGCTCATCGGCAAAGAGGATGCGGGGCTCGTTCGAAAAGGCCCGCGCAATGCTTACCCGCTGCTGCTCACCTCCTGATAACTGCGATGGATAGTGGTGGAACCGCTCCGCCAGGCCTACCTTGTCCAGCAAGGTCATGGCCCTCGACCGGATATTCTTTTCTCCTCTCAACTCCAGCGGCACCATCACATTTTCAAGCGCCGTAAGTGTGCTCATAAGCTGGAAATTCTGGAAAATAAATCCCACGTACTGGTTCCTTACCCTGGCCAGCTGGTCCTCGCTCAACCCGTTCAGGGAGATCCCATTCAACTCCACCTCCCCGCTGCTGGCACGGTCCAGTCCCGCGCAAAGCCCCAGCAACGTTGATTTCCCGCTGCCCGAAGGTCCTACAATGGCTAGTGTGGAACCCGCTTCCACACTAAAGCTTATCGCTTTTAACACGGAAAGTGACCGCCCCGCATTCTGGTAGGTCTTACCCAGGTCGGTGGCACGTAATATGATGTCCTGCATATAATGATTAACAACCTTCGCGGCTGGCATTTGTTTAATAAATTGCTCTAATTTATCATTTAATGTTGCAAACAATGAAGATATCCCTGTTAATAGTGATGGGCGGATGGCTGGGCCTGGGCTTGCTGGGCGCCTGTAACAACTCCCCGGAGAAAGCGGTGCGCACTGCTGGTGAAGCTGCTGCAGATACCTCCCAACCTGCATCTGAGCTGAAGACCATCCTCTTCTTTGGGAACAGCCTGACCGCAGGGTATGGGTTGGATGTGGAAGAAGCTTTCCCCGCCCTCGTTCAACAAAAGGTTGACTCGCTGGGACTTTCCTATAAAGTGATCAACGCCGGCCTCAGCGGCGAAACCACATCCGGCGGCAAGACCCGCATCGGCTGGCTGCTGCGCCAGCGCGTGGATGTTTTTGTCCTGGAACTGGGAGCCAACGACGGCCTTCGCGGCATCCCGGTTGCTGAAACCAAACAGAACCTCCAGGACATCATAAACCAGGTGAAGGCAAAATACCCGGAGGTAAAGCTGGTACTGGCTGGCATGCAGGTGCCGCCGAATATGGGCGCCACCTATGCCAAAGCCTTCCGCGCCGTTTACCAGGACATCGCCCAAAAAAATGATATGGCTCTTATCCCTTTCTTACTGGAAGGGGTGGGGGGGCATCCGGAACTGAATCTTCCTGATGGCATCCATCCCACCGCTGCAGGTCACCGGATCGTTGCTGCTACCGTCTGGAATTATATACACCCGCTGTTAAAATAACCCCATGCCTGGATTATTCACCCCGCTGCCGCTGCGCAGCCTCACCCTCCGCAACCGGATCGCCGTTTCGCCCATGTGCCAGTATTCTGCCGTTGATGGATATGCGAACGATTGGCACCTCGTTCATCTCGGTGGCTTCGCGGTAGGCGGGGCCGGACTCGTAATAATGGAAGCTACAGGGGTATCGCCGGAAGCGCGTATTACCCCTGATGACCTCGGCATATGGGACGACTCACATATCCCCATGCTGGAACGCATCGCTGCTTTTATCCATGCCCAGGGAGCCGTGGCCGGCATCCAACTGGCACATGCCGGACGCAAAGCTTCGCACCAATCGCCCTGGAAAGGTGCCGCGCAGATTCCTGCGGGGAAAGGTGGGTGGCAGACCGTCGCCCCTAGTGCCGTGGCTTTTGTTCCGGAAGAAGAACCGCCGCTGGCGCTGGATAACGAAGGCATCCGGAAAGTGATCGGTGATTTTACCGCCGCTGCACATCGTGCATTAAAAGCCGGCTTCAAAGTTGGAGAGGTTCATGCCGCCCATGGATACCTGCTGCACGAATTCCTGTCACCGCTGAGTAATAAACGTACCGATGCGTATGGTGGCAGTTTTGAAAACCGGATTCGCCTACTCTTGCAGGTTTGTGATGCCGTACGATCCGTATGGCCGGTGGAATTGCCGCTTTTTGTTCGGATATCCGCTTCCGACTGGACAGACGGTGGATGGAATATCGAAGATTCGGTTTTACTTGCCCGTGAGTTGAAAATAAGGGGGGTGGACCTGGTGGATTGTTCCAGCGGCGGAAACCTTGCGAAAGCGCATATTCCGCTGGAGCCGGGATACCAGGTGCCTTTCGCCCGCGCAGTTAAAGCAACCGGTATCTTGTCCGGGGCTGTGGGACTGATCACCACGCCGCAGCAGGCCCATGCCATCATTGAAAACGGGGATGCCGACCTGGTTTTGCTGGCCCGTGAATTCCTGCGTAACCCGCATTTCCCGATGTACGCAGCCCATGAGCTGAAGGCAGAACATACCTGGCCAAACCAGTACCTTCGGGCGAAATTCAAATAACAGCATCATCAACAATAGCGTATGACCCTGCTAGATTTCCTTTCTTCGATTCAGGATAATAAAATGCCGGAGGAGCTTTCCATCTACCTGCAAACGTTATGGCATGCGGGTCACGACGACTGGAACACCGCCCACGAATTGATCCAGGATGAACCCGGCAAGGATGCCGCACTGTTGCATGCTTACCTCCACCGGGTAGAAGGCGATCAGTGGAATGCCGATTATTGGTACCGAAGGGCAGGAGAACAACGCCCGCACTGTTCCCTGACAGAAGAGTGGGAACTATTGGTGCAGCGTTACCTCTGATCATCGGATCTGCCCCGTTCCGCGGATCACCCATTTTTCGGTGACCAGCTTTTCCAGCGCAAAGGGGCCACGGGCATGCAGCTTCTGCGTGGAGATCCCGATCTCGGCGCCCAACCCGAATACCTCGCCATCCGTGAACCGGGTGCTGGCATTCGAATAAACCGCCGCCGCATCCACCTGCCGGATGAAATACTCACAAGCTTTCTTGTCCTCGGACAAAATAGCTTCCGAATGCCTGGTAGAATAGGTACCGATATGTTCCAGCGCCACCTCCATTCCTTCCACTACTTTAATGGCGCACCGCAAGCTGAGGAACTCGCGGCCATAATCTTCTTTCTTTGCCCGGTTCAGATGGGGATAGCCTTTCATCAGGCGGGCCGCCACCGTATCCGCAAAGATCTCTACCTCTTTCGCAGCAAACAACGGCCACAAACGCGACAGGAATTCCGGGGCCACCTGACGGTCTACCAGGATGGTATCTACTGCATTACAAACCGAGGGGCGGGAGGTCTTGGCATTCACCACAATCTCAACCGCCTTTTTCAGGTCAGCATGTTTTTCCACATAGATATGACAAACCCCCGCACCCGTTTCTATAACGGGAACCATGGAATTTTTTCTTACATAACGGATAAGGTTGTCCGAACCCCTGGGGATGAGCACATCAATGTACCGGGTAGCATGAAAGAGCTGCTCCACCACTTCGCGCTGGGAAGGTAGGAGGGTCACCAGGTCCGGGTTCAGTCCTTCCTGCTTCAATACTTTC
>CBFGLD010000205.1:0-5334 GCA_965649495.1 uncultured Flavihumibacter sp.
ACTGTTCCACCCCCTTGTCATAAGGCTTCTGGATACTCCGCCCGCTGGGTGTATAATACCGGGCCACCGTAAGCCTTAATGCGGAACCATCACTTAATTCGTATTGTTCCTGCACCAGCCCTTTTCCGAAACTGCGGCGCCCGATCACGGCTGCGCGGTCCCAATCCTGCAAGGCGCCTGCCAGCACTTCGCTGGCCGAGGCCGATTGCTCGTCCAGCAGCAATACCAGGGCTCCCTGTTCAAATAACCCCTTTCTTCTGGCCCGGTATTCCTGGCGGGGCGAATGCTCGCCTTCCGTATACACAATCAGTTTGTCGCCATCCAGGAACTCATCCGCTATGTCCACGGCTTCTCCTAAAATACCCCCGCCATTTCCCCGCAGGTCCAGTATCAGCTGCTGCATTCCCCGGGACTGCAATTTCTCCAGGGCAGTCATAAACTCTTCGTAGGTTGTTTCGCTGAACTTGCTGAGGCGGATATAACCAGTGTTTGGGGTCGCCATATAGCCGGCATCCAGTGCGGGAAGCGGAATCGTACCCCGCAGTATGGTGATCTCCTTCCGTTCGGCACCCCTTAAAACAGTGGTCCGCACCGAACTTCCGGCAGGCCCCCGCAACAGGTTCTTGATCGACTCGGAATTCACATTGCCCGTCACAATGCTGTCCTCCACTTTTAAAAATTTATCCCCTACCAGTAAACCGGCTTTCTCGCTCGGTCCTCCGGGTAACACACTTAATACATTTACCGTATCGCTGAAAATCTGGAATTCAATCCCTATTCCCTGGAAATTCCCCTTGAGATCCTCCGTAATAGGGCCCAGGTCTACCGCCGGAATATAACTGCTGTGCGGATCCAGCTTGCTGAGCATGTCCTGGATGGCATCGTTGCCCAAAGTGTCAGTATCCACTTTATCCACATATTTCATCATCACCAGGTCCAGCACTTCCTGGATGGGGGAACGCTTGATGTCAAACTGGAAAAAGCTCCTGGCAGTCTGGGTATTATCGCGCAGTTTATACCCCAGCACCATCCCTAACACCATTACTACCCCGAAAAGCAGCGGTAGCCAAACCTGTAGTTTCTTGTTTTGCTTCATAATCAGAATTCGGTTGCAAATTACACAAAAGCAGCCACGGCCTTTATACCATACATAAATAACGGCTAATTGATAACATAGTTTTATTTTCGTTTCACCATTAATGTAACCTTATGGCCATTCTGATAGCAGATAGTGGGGCAACCAAATGTGAATGGTGTGTTGTTGACAAGGGGAAAACGAAGAAAACGGTATTTACGCTCGGCATCAGCCCTTATTTTTTAGACGGTAAGCAAGTGGAAGAACTTATCCGCCGGGATCTTTTACCGGAAGTAAATCGTTTCCGCCTGGATGCCATTTATTATTATGGTACCGGCTGCAAGAACCCGGCCAACCAGAAAATGATCCGGAAGGCCATCGAAAAAGTGTTCCCGGATATCAAAGTGGCTGTAACCCACGACCTGATGGGCGCCGCCCGAGCCGTTTGCCAGAAAGAAAAGGGCATCGCCTGTATCCTGGGTACCGGCAGCAACTCCTGCTACTTCAATGGCAGCAGGATCGTGAAAAACAGTCCAGGCCTGGGTTATGTCCTTGGTGACGAGGGCAGCGGGGCTTACCTCGGTAAAAAAGTGATCCAGTACTACCTGTATAACACCTTCGACGAAGAACTTAAATACCGGTTTGAAGACAAATACAAACTCTCGGATGTAGATATCCTCGACCGGGTGTACAAACAACCCCTGCCCAATCGCTTCCTGGCAGGATTTACCCTTTTCCTTGCAGAAAACCGCGGGCACTTCATGATCGAAAATATTATTGAAGACGGCCTCAACGATTTTTTCTTTCAGCACCTCTGCAAATACAACGAAAGCTGGAAATACCCCGTGCATTTCGTAGGAGGAGTTTCTTTTGGTTTCAGAGATGTGATCACGGAACTTTGCGCCTCTTATGAACTGGAACTGGGCCAGATCCTGCAACATCCTATGGAAGGATTGATCCGGTATCACCAATAATGAAAACAGAACAACCAAGCAAGCTATGCCAGAATTTGTGAAAGTCACAGAACAGGAGAGTCATCACCATAACCTTGAAAAAATGTCGGTCAGCGAAATACTGACCAATATTAACCAGGAAGACCAGGAAGTGCCCAGGGCGGTTGCCCGGGCCATCCCGCAGATCGAAAAACTGGTTACCACCATCGCCGATAAAATGCTGGCCGGCGGAAGATTGTTTTATATGGGAGCCGGCACCAGCGGCAGGCTGGGTATCCTGGATGCCAGTGAAATTCCTCCCACCTACGGCATGCCCTATGGACTGGTGATCGGCCTGATTGCCGGCGGGGAAGAAGCCATCCAGAAAGCAGTGGAAAATGCCGAGGATAGTTTTGAACAGGGCTGGCTCGACCTGCAGAAACATTTCGTTAACGATAAGGATGTGGTGATCGGTATCGCTGCCAGCGGCACCACGCCCTATGTGATCGGAGCCCTGAAAGCCTGCCGCGAAAAAGGTATCAGCACCGGCTCCATCGCCTGCAACCCCAACAGTCCCATGAGTGAACATGCCGATGTAGCGGTGGAAGTGGTGGTGGGACCTGAATTCGTAACCGGAAGCACCCGCATGAAAAGCGGGACGGCCCAGAAGCTGGTACTCAATATGATCTCCACTTCTGTAATGATCCAGATCGGACGGGTGGAAGACAATAAAATGGTCAATATGCAGCTCAGTAACGAAAAGCTGGTGGACCGCGGTACCCGGATGGTCATGGACCAGCTGGCTATCACCGACTACGAAAAAGCCCGCGAATTGTTGCTGAAACACGGTAGTGTAAAAAAAGCTGTGGATGCCGCTCACTCCTGAGCTGCCCCTCTTGCAGGGTTGAGGGAATTTGCGTAACTTTTAAGTCTATTTGCCATTCTCCCTTAATCCTATTGTATGCGACATTTTTACACACTGGTTTTATTGGCCCTTTCCACCGCTGCCGTCAGCCAGCGCTCCATCCCCGTTTACACCATTACAGCCGACCCGTCCGGGCCAGCCAGCTGGACCAGGCTCCAGTTAATGGACTTGCGGACTGGCAATGCCATCGGGTCTTCCCTTCAGGGTTCTGCCCAATTCCTGAAAACGGCCGCAGCCAGTGATGCCGGCATGCAACTGCTGGCAGCCTGCGCCCTCGATAAACAGCGGCAAAGGCTCTACTTCGCTCCCATGAAACAGAACCAGTTGCGCTATATTGACCTGGGCGACGCAGCCACAGGAATGAAAGTAATCGGCGGACAGGAGCTGGTAGCCGGTGCTGATATGAATGATATCGGTAACCAGGTGACCCGCATGACCATTGATGCTAAAGGGAATGGATATGCGCTGACCAATAACTCCAAACACCTGGTACGTTTCAATACCAACGGGGAACTGCAGATTCAGGACCTCGGGGCACTGGTGAACAACCCGGGTAATGATGTTTACTCGGTTCACGACCGGTGTATCAGCTGGGGAGGCGATATTTGTGCAGATGATAACGGTGACCTCTACCTGGTGACCAGTAACCGCGCTGTATTTTTTATCGATATCAAAACACGGGTGGCAACCTTTCGCGGACTGATCAACGGTCTCCCTAAAAACTACACCACCAACGGAGTGGCCGCCGATGATCAGGGTCGCATGGTAGTGGGCAGCTCCAACAGCAAGGAGGGATATTTCCTGGTAGACCTGGAAGATCTGCAGGCCAGGCGCATCGACGCCGGTAATGCCGTGCTCAGTGTTGCCGATATGGCCAGCGGTCATGTCCTGTACCAAAAACCTGTGGCCTGGAATAAACAAACCCTCACGGAACAATTGGTACGTAACGAAGCCATTCACGTATATCCCAATCCCGTCACCAACGGCAATTTCCGCGTTACCTTCTCTGAATTGCCCGCCGGTAAATACGAATTGCAACTATTCGACTGGAATGGCAAGATCGTTGCGCAACAATCAGTGCTACTTACCCGGGGCCGCCAGACAGAGCAGGTAATTGCCGATGGCTCCCTTGCCAAAGGGGTCTACCTGTTGAAGATCACCGGTAATAACTCCGCCACCGTGTATTCCGATAAACTGATGGTTCAATAGTCAGGATGCCGTAAATTGCCTCCAGGGTAATGGAGGTAAAGATCATGCATGACATTGAACCGTTTTACAATTGGCGCCATATTTATACCAGCGAAGAAGATGAGCGATCACCTTTTTATGGCCGCGTATATTCTGAATTTGAATATTCCCAAACCATCTATAACTATTATATACACCCGCAATGGGATGAATTCGGCTCCCGCACACTTTACCTTAAGGTGATCCTGGCCGATTACGATGAAGGCTATGCCATTATGGAACTGCTGGGCGAATGGAACGATTGTATTGAAAACGATATCATGAACCTGAAGCGGGAAGTGATCGATAAATTTGAATCCTTCGGCATTCATAAATTCATACTTATAGCAGAAAACGTACTCAACTTTCACAGCGGCGATAAAGATTATTACGAAGAATGGTACGAAGAAATGATGGACGCAAACGGTTGGGTGGTATTAGTAAATATGCCGGAACAGACCCAGTACGATTTCCGAAAAGCCAAGCTGCAACGTTACCTGGAACTCGTTGAAATACCCAACTGGCGTACCTTTAAGCCCTTTCATCTTTTCCGTAAAGTAGACGAGGAACAAATGAAACGATTGGCATGACCAGGTTGGTAAACTAACATTTGTAAGGAAAAAACTTTTTTCTGCTATCATAACATTCTATATTTTTACTTCATGATGAACAGAAACGCATTTGGCCGATTTTATTTTTACTTCTACTTTTTTACAGGCAGGAAGCCGGCGATGCTTTGTGTATAATCAACAAACCTGAACAGATTAAACCAACATAAAGAATCCCGGCAAAAAGGCCGGGATTTTTGTTTTTTATGGCAACAAGAATATCGATACAAGGATACGAAGGCAGCTTCCACCAGGTGGCAGCTCAACAGTTTTTCGGGAAGGAAGTGGAAGTGATTCCCTGTGATACCTTTCGTGAAGTGGTCCGGATTGCCGGCAATAAAAAGGATAGCGAAGGCGGTGTGATGGCTATTGAAAATTCCATCGCCGGCAGTATTCTTCCTAACTACAACCTTTTGCAGAAAAGCAACCTGAGGGTGGTGGGAGAAGTGTACCTGCAGATCAAACAAAACCTGCTGGTGAATCCCGGTGTGGCACTGGAAGATATCCGCGAAGTGCATTCCCACCCTATGGCCATACTGCAGTGTATCGATTACCTGGAAAAGTACA
>CBFGLD010000206.1:0-5303 GCA_965649495.1 uncultured Flavihumibacter sp.
GCCACAGGCCGGTTGTTGAAAACCAGGGAGACGGTATCCCCGTCAACCTGGCCATTATCGTACAAATGTACAGTTATACTGTCCTGGGTTACTTCAAACGTTTGCATCGTCTTTTCTATTCTGCCCAGTGCCGCTTTCAGCAGGGAAGCATCCAGGTCGGCTTGGGGCGAGAATTCGTGCGGTGTGAAGCGCGTTAATTCGTAAGTTGCGTCTGCACATTTTATTCTTATCAGTCCCCGCGTCCTGTTTTCAGCATTACCCTTTAATTGGGTACCGATAGTGGATTCACTGATCCGGAAGCTGTACAAGCTGAAGCAATTCACGTCTATGACTGGTTTTTTTGATTCTATCAGTTTGATCTCTTTGAGGGTTAGCAGAGAATCAGCGGGTGACCAGGTGCCTTCCAGTGAATAACGCTGGAAACGATTGTCGTTAAAAATATAAAGCGATTCTCCTTTGACGGTATTACTGTTCTGTTCTAATTTCAATTCCACATAGGCCGATTCGCAGGAGGTCCATCCCAACCCTTTCCAGGTGCCACTCAAAACCTGGGCTGGTACGGCCTGGTGTAAAATGGTTAAAAATAAAAGAGTAAATAGCCGCATGGCAAGTATTTACAGTAATTTACTCAAGATCAGCATCATTGCATAATGGATAGAAAAAATTTTATAAGGAGTGGAATCTTAACGGGTCTGGGTATGCCGATCTCGGGTATCCGTAATTTGCCATCAGCGGAGTTGCCCGCCATGAAACAGCCTCCTTTTCTGAAACCAGGAAACACCCTGGCTATCAGTTCACCTGCAGGATATATTACCGTTGAGGAACTTCAGCCAGCGATTAGGCAGATGGAGTCCTGGGGGTTGAATATCAGGCTGGGTACCACTATTGGCAAGCGCGACGGCACTTTTGGGGGCACAGACCAGGAGCGGGCAGGGGACCTGCAGCAACTTATAGATGATCCCGGTGTGGATGCTATTATGTGTGCAAGGGGTGGGTATGGCATGGTTCGTATTATCGACCAGGTTGATTTTAGCCGATTTCGCAGGCATCCGAAGTGGATGATTGGGTTCAGTGATATCACCGTTCTACATGCGCACCTCAACACCGTGGTCCGGGTGCCCTCTATCCACTCGAAAATGTGTAACAGTTTCCCGGAAGTATGGGAGGATGCCGATGCCCTACAGCAGGAAACCATTTTGTCGATCCGGGATATACTTTTCGGGAAACCCATGAAGTTCCAGCTACCACACCATGTGTACAACCGCACGGGAAAAGGGGTGGGAGAATTGATTGGCGGTAATTGTAAGACCATTGAATCTATTGCAGGTTCAAGATCTGACCTCTTTACCGATCATAAGATACTGTTCCTGGAAGATACCGGGGAATACCTTTACAGCATAGACCGGATGTTCTGGAATCTTAAAAGGAGTGGTAAACTGGATAGCCTGGCGGGGCTGGTGATTGGCGGGTTTAAGATCAAACCTTCTGAAGATCCTGAAGAGGAGTTCAATAGAGATATTTACCAGATCATTATGGAAAAGGTTGGGGACTGCAACTACCCGGTGTGCTTTGATTTTCCTGTGGGGCACCAGAAAAATAATTTTGCCCTCATGTGTGGATCCAGGGTTCACCTGGAAGTTTCCGGTGAGGGAGCCTTCCTGTATGCGTGAAGAGAAGGGGTTTCAACGTTTAGTTCTTTTTCCGGGTGACCGGCGGTTCATCCGGATGATCAGGCTATCCAGTTTTATTTTTTGACTGGAATCACACATTTCATACAGTTTGCGGAAATGATGAAAGTTGTTGACGGCAAGTCTTTGTTCCAGGTTTCCAATGCGTCCAGATGCCATATCAATGGTTGTATCATCAGTGTTCTCGTTGCGCAGGTAGCCATATAATGCCTCCCTGGCAATGCGGAGGGAATCGTAAACAGGGCGATTGATCTCTTTGGTGTTTTCCCAAAGGATGGAAAAGGATTTGGCTTGTTCGTCGTTGAGGGATAATTCCCTGGCCATGAAATTAACCGGGTTCCTTTCCTGGCGCTGCGAAGCCCTTCCCTGCTTTTTATCTTTAAAAAGAAACATGCCAATTAACAGGAGGTTGCTGATAAGCAATACACCAATTATGATTAACAGGGTCTTGTTATTGATTCTGTTCATGGCTGAAAGGTATTTTGGTCTAAAAGTCCCGGTTGCTGGAAATGATATTCCTGGGCCAGCGAGGTGAGCGGGTCGGAATTATCGTCCAGGCCTGTATGCTGCTCACTGAATATAATCCAAAGGTTACTTCCAGCCATTACGAGGACAAGGGCCCAGGCCACCACGGGCCTTGATAGGAACGAGGCCATCCGGGTCCACCAGTTTTCCTCTTTGATAAGACCTGAAAGGATCCTGGTATATAAGTGAGGATCAGCCACAGCCCGGTTGATACCATCCAGGCTGTGTATAATGCGATCCGCATCTGCTATCTTTTTCGGTTCATTATTCATGATCTTATATTTTCTTCAAACAGTGTGTTCAGTGTTTTTCTCAGGTTGGCCTTAGCTCTTTGCTGTAGCGATTCCACAGCGCCCACATTGAGTTCCATGATACCGGCAATCTCCGGGTTTGTGAGTCCTTCCAGTTTCTGCAACACAAATGCCGTTTGTTGCTTTTCCGGCAATTTCCGGATGGCGTGGAATAGAATCACCGCATCCTGCTTCTTTTCAAGTTCCACTCCCGGGTGATGGAAATCCACTTCACCGGTATTCCCATAACCGTTTCCCAGCAAGTTTGAAATAAAGCCAAACCTTTTCTTTCTTTTCCTATGCCGTATGACATCTAATGCCCGGTTAACGGTTATTCTATAAAGCCAGGTGCTTAATGAGGATCCGCCCCTGAACCGGGGTGCCGATCGCCATACGCTGATAAAAATATCCTGGGTAAGGTCTTTAGCATCTTCCTCATGTTGTAATAATCCCAGTGCAATATTGTACACCCGATCCTTCCAGTTTTCAACCAGAGAGCAGAAGGCCGCTTCATCACCCTGCTGCAGGCGCTCCATTATTTCGGTCTCGTTCAATTTGTCGGTCTTGCTTGATTCTAGCCTGCTAAATTAATGGATCTGCTACTTGCATCGGCCTCCAGGTTGCATGGGTTACCAAACCGGTGCAGCCGGACCTTCCGAAGCTCCTGCACCCCCCGGCCCCCCCGGTCCTCCGGGTGTGCCAGGTCCGCCAGGTCCCCATGGCCCCTGTCTTCTCCGCTCTTGTTGCGGGGCGGGTGCCTTGCCAAAATTCTTCAACCGGTATGAAAAAGTAAGCATAAAATATTGTGTCAGCACTTTGGTCTGGTTATCTTCAATATAGTTATCCGTTACGGTGCGGCTTATGCTCCTGTTTTGTTTCAGAAGGTCAAATACGGTTAGCCTTAATTCCCCTTTTTGTTCTTTCAGGAACTTCTTTCCGCCCCCAACATTCCAGAGCCAGTAATCCTGGTTGAATTCATCTGCAAGACCGCGGTACATCATATTGGTAAGGTCGTTATCAATGAACCATCCGTTTTTGCTCAACAGGCTCAGTCGGGCACCGGCAGCCTGGGAAAAATACCTGTCATTCAGGTTCTGCTGTAAGTCATTTTTCACCCGGTTGGAACTGGCGTTGTAATTGATGTTGAAATCCACGTATTCACTGATATTGCTGGCCAGTATGATTCCCCCGCTGAGAGATGAGTTCCTCGTCAGGTTTTCAATGTTGTTGATGAGTCCGGGTGTGCGAACAAAATTGTACCCTGCATTAAAGGTGATATTCGATTTGATTGCCTTAAAGGGAAAGGAATAGGTTGCATAACTGCGAAGATTCCAATAGCCATCAAGGTTTACGGGTTTGGATAAACGAGAGCCTGGTTTTAAGGTATACGTGGGGGTAAGCGCGGAATCTTGTGTTACCGTATAGGTTGCATTGGTAATAAAATCACTGGTATTATTGGCAAACAGATTCAGAAAAAAGCTGTTCCCTTTCCTCGAATCCGAAAAGGTGTAGCGGGAACTGAGGGTATGTGTATAAGTCTGGTCCAGGTTTGGATTACCCGTTGTGGGAAACAGGGTGTTGTTAATGTTTATAACATTTTGCAATTGATTTACGGAAGGCGTATTGGTAGATGCGCGATAAAATAACCGAATGTTACTTTTCTGCCCGATTTTAGCGCGGAGCATGGCATTGGGCAATAGGTTACTAAAACTTTTTTTCATGTTGCCGTTTTGGGGATAGGTCTGGTCGTTATCCAGGCTGGTATTCTGGGCATCTACACCAAATGCCAGCATCTTATTCCTGTCTCCAACCCGGTAATTGATACCTCCCCGCTGTGTGGTAACCCTGTTGGTAAATACGTTAGACAAAGATGTATCAAGGATGCTGTACTTGTTTTCATTTCCGTCAAACCGGTATGCCCTGGTATCCGCTTCGTTTCTGGAAAAACCAGGATTGTAACGGAACTGGAGAGAACCCTTTTTCCCTATCGGTTCAGAGTATTCGAGGTTTGCACCCAGGTTATAGTTTCTGGTTTCTGAAAGTTGCTGCTGAAAGGTAGAATCGTATTCCGGTACCATGCCTTTGTAATAGGTGGAAATCGTTTGTTGCTCACGGGTAGTATTGCGATTACTGATTCCGGTATTGATGCCTATTCCAAAACTTCTGCGTGTTTTGCCAAAAGCCTGCCGGTAAAAGATATTGTTATTGAAATTATAACCGTTTCCTTTTACCCTGCTGGGATCCACTATGCTGCTGGTGACCGTGCCATCCAAATTGGTTTGTTCGCCAAGGGATAAGGAACTGCTTTCGTTTTCCTGGTAATTCAGGCTGGGAGTTATGATGAGCATTTTTTGTGAATCGATGCGGTATTGCATCCTCATATTAAAGCGGTGGTTGGTATTATTGCTTTCACTTTCAGAGATCTCCTTGTAAAAAGTATTGGGGCCATTCGTGTTAAATTGTTCCCGGTTGGAGATCTCGCTTCTTTCGTTGTTATTGTTATTAAAGAAGTAGCTGCCGCTGGATTCAAAACTTTTTCCCCAAAGGTCACTGTAGTTAAGTCCCATGGCATTTGTCTTTGTAATTCCATTCTGTTGGCTTGTCTGGAAGTTTCCGCCGCCGCGTCCCATTCCGCCACCGCGGCCACTGTTTCCGCCTGAAAGCCCCAGCATATCGGCAGAGCTGAAGTTCTGCTGGTTGATATTATTGAATAGTCCTACCACTGAAATCCTGCGGTTTTTGTTAAAGAAGTTCACGGCTCCGCCAGCCTGGTAACGGTCATCGGTACCGTAACCGGCAT
>CBFGLD010000207.1:0-5254 GCA_965649495.1 uncultured Flavihumibacter sp.
GCACGTGGTGATGGCGGGTGACAAAAAGGGAAAAGGCCATACAATTAATTATGTTCTTGAAGATTCTGATTCAGCGGCTTTCTCCTCCCAGCACCGCTTTCCAGTCTTCTTTGGTCATGGAACTAAAAAAAGCATTGCCGCTTTGCACCAGGCCGGCGGAGAGTTCTTTTTTCCGCTGCTGCAGTTGCATCATTTTCTCTTCTACCGTATTGGGACAAACGAGGCGGATGGCCTGCACATTCTGGTGTTGCCCGATCCGGTATGCGCGGTCGATGGCCTGGTCTTCCACAGCGGGGTTCCACCAGGGGTCTACCAGGTACACATAGGTGGCAGCGGTAAGGTTGAGTCCCACCCCGCCTGCTTTAAGGCTCAGCAGGAATATCCGCACTTCAGGATCCTGCTGGAAGCGCTGTACCACGGCTTCCCGGTTGCGGGTGGCGCCGGTAAGGGTTTCGAAGCCGATCCCGCTTTTGGTGAGCTCCGCTGCGATCAGTTCCAGCATGGAAACAAACTGCGAGAATACCAGGATCTTATGGCGCGGCGCTTTGGCTTCCACCTGCTCCAGCAGGGTTTCGATCTTGGAAGAGCCTTCTCCCTGTAGGTGGCTGGCCTGCAGCAACCGCGGGTCATCACAGATCTGCCGCAACTGGGTGAGTCCCCGCAGCACATGGATGGAATTACGCAGGATCTCATCCTCCATCTTCCCCTCCAGGTAATCGCGCAACTCTTTTTCATGGGCTTCGTAAACGGCGCGCTGGGCGGGTGCCATCGGGCAATACAGCACCTGCTCGGTTTTATCGGGCAGCTCCTGGATCACCTCCTCTTTGGTACGCCGCAGCAGGAAGGGCGCCACTTTGCGTTGCAGCTCTTCGGCACGGCGGCGGTCTTCGAACTTATCGATGGGGGTGGAATAGATGTCCTGGAAATATTTCCTGGAGCCCAGCAAGCCCGGACAAGCAAAGGAGAACTGCGCATACAGGTCGACGGTATTATTCTCGATGGGGGTACCGGTGATGGCTAACCGGTTATGGGATCGCAGCATCTGAACCGCCTGGTAGCGTTGTGAGCCGGGGTTCTTGACCAGTTGGGATTCATCCAGGAAAACATATCCGAATGGGTAGCGCCGCAGGAAGCTTATATCAGAAAGCAGGGTTCCGTAGGAGGTGATGACCAGGTCCTGTTCTGCAAAAGCCTGGGGGTTCTTTTCGCGGCCGGCACCGTGCAGGGTGATGTGCCGGAGGGAGGGGGCGAAACGGTTCAGTTCCGCCTGCCAGTTGAAGAGCAGGGAAGTAGGCACCACCAGCAGGTGGGTATCCGTATACCCGCGTTCTTTGAGCAGGAGCAGGAAGGCGATCACCTGGACGGTCTTTCCCAGTCCCATATCATCGGCCAGCACGCCCCCGAACTGCTGTTGGTGGAGGAACCAGAGCCAGTTGAGGCCCTCCTTCTGGTAGCGCCGCAGTTGTGCGTGCAGGCCTTTCGGAACGGCAACCGGCGCAAGGGTGGTGATATCGGTTAAACTTTCCCGGTAGTTGCGGATCTTGTCCTGCACATGGGGAGTTAGCTCGTCGTCGGTGAACCATTCGCGCACGGTCTCAAACTGTGTACCGGCCATCACCAGGTCCTCTCCCATCACGCTGGCACCGTGGAAGAATTTGGACATCCGTTCGATCCAGGCTTCGGGTAAAAGTCCCAGGGTACCATCATCCAGTTGCACAAAGCGGTTCTTATTGCGCACGGCCTGTTGCAATTGCTGCAGGGAAGCCTGCTGATCGCCGAACCGGGCCTTTACGTGGACGTTGAACCAGTTCAGTCCCGATTCAACCTGAACCGAGATCTGCGCCTTGTTCGGGTTCTTTTTATTGTCTTTAAGCTGGTTGAATCCAAAGACAGAGATGCCGGCCTCCCGCCATTGCTCAAACGCAGACAGGAACCAGTCTTCATCCAGGAAGCGGTCGCGGTGCAGGTAGAGATAGGTCAGTCCCTCATCCAGCTGCTCCAGGAAGTGCGGGTGTTGCTTCAGGAGCAGGGCCAGGAATTCGTTCTCGGCGGCTTCATCGCGGTGCAGGGCCATCAGGCGGCCACGGGCATCGGGCAGGTGGACCATCTTTTTACTGCGCACCGGCACTTCCATATTGCCGTAGCGCATCATGGGGTTGATCATCACATACTGTCCGAGGTCGGAGAGATAGATCAGTCTTTCCCGGGCACCCAGCCAGCCAGCCTGCTGCAGTTGTTCCGGCTGTGCCGGTTCGATGTAATGATGCTGCACCAGCACTTTTTCTTCCAGTCTGGATAAGACCTTATCCTGGAATTCATTGAAACGGGATTCGTGGACCTGCAGGTGGGGGCGGGTAGCAAAAACCTGGAGCAGGCGGACGATGGTGATGTTGTGTGCCAGCCAGAGCCGGTCTTCGTGCAAGACAAAAAAATCAAAGCGGGTGGATAGCTCCCGCGGGTGAAACAGTTTATTATCCAGTTGCAGTTGCGGAATGATACGGTAAAATGGATCGGCCTTATGCACCTGCAGCACAAAATCTTCCAGCACATCACCCACCTGCACTTCGTTGAGAGAGCCGGCACTAACGTTTTCGGAGAAGCCGGGATCGTGGCAAAAGAAACGAAGGGAAAGGGGATTTTTGATGACGGTCCTGAGGGTGCGGATATCCGTGGCCGTTTTACCGGATGCAGGGGCCGATTGAAAGCGGCCGATGGCGGCATAAAAGCGAACGGCTTCCACGTTGTTGCCGGGTTCCAGGGCCGCATCGGTGGCAGTGACGGGAGAGAGCGGGTTCCGAATCTTCCCCGCCTGTGTCAGCGGGGCGTCGTAGAGTTCGATGCAGAGCGACTTATGGAAACGGAACTGCTTCAGCACTACAATGCGCAGGCAGTTGGGGCGCTCGGACTGCGGGGGCTGATCTTCGGCAGGTAATAATAATTCTTCCAGGTCCCGGATGGACTCCATAAGGCAATAGTACGTTTATCCGGTTAAAAGGATTTAATAATCTTGGGTGGAAAATCCGATCATCACCGGCCACCCCGCATAAAAAAAGAATACACTGCCGAACTGATTGAGGATTTGCTTTGTACACAAACCTTGGAGCTTGTTGGAGAAACAGATAACTATTACACCCTGCGAAGTTTGCGACGGGGATGCTTATAGGTATTGTGTACCGCATATACCACCACCTCCTGCTCAATAATTTCATAGACAATCACATACGGAAACCGATTCACTTTCACATCCCTAAGCACCTTCAGTGTATCTTCTGCTATAAAGCCATTGGCTGAAGGAAGTCCTGCCAGTTGATCGTAAGCTTGCTGCAATTCAGTTAGGAATCGATCCCCTAAACCAGGTTGTTTTTCCTCATAATAAACATAGGCAGCGAGTACATCTTCATGCGCTTCCTGTTTGATCAGCACTAAAAATGACATGCTATTTTTTTTTCTGCCGGATGGCATTCAGGGATTCCTCCACCGTATATGATTGGCTCAACCCCGATATATGCTGCTGCCTTCTGCGGTGTAACTCAGCGATATCCTCTGCACTATACTGCCAGTTAATCTCATCCTCCAACAATACATATATAGCCTGGAGCTTTTGCTCGTCGGCAACATCTATGTAATGATGTAGCTTGTCCCTCAGGGCGGTCGTACGATCCATAGTCATCGCATTTAGTCAAAGATACAACTTACAGCCGAGCTACACAAGAGACCCCAAGCCAGGTGCTATTTCAAGGGATGATGTCGGCAAATCGCCCGCTACAGGTCCTCTAGGTTACCGATCAAAATACAGGATACTATTCCCCCCAGATTAAAGGAATTGAAATTTGTAGTAGCCCGGTGGAATAATCCATCGGATAATCTTGAAATCTAAACAATGCAATAGATTTCCGTACTATCTCTCTAACTAGAATAATAATAGTTTTTCTTACTACCCCACCCGGAGGATCTTCTCCATCTTGCGTCCTTTCGCCAGTTCGTCCACCAGTTTATCCAGGTAGCGCACTTGTTGGGTCAGCGGGTTGGTGATCTCTTCCACCCGGTAGCCGCAGATCACCCCGGTGATCAGGTGTGCATTACTGTTAATAGTAGCATTCTGAAAGAAGGTTTCGAAGCTTACTTTTTGTTCGATGAGTTCCTGCAGCTTTTTGTCGTCGTAACCCGTCAGCCATTCGATTACCTGGTGCAGTTCTGCTACGGTGCGACCTTTCTTCTCCACCTTAGTCACGTAATGCGGGTAAACCGAAGCGAAGGTCATTTTTGCGATGCGTGCATCGTGGTGGGAGGTATCGTTCATACGATTATTTTATAGGTTCCAACTTCCAAAGGTTAAATTACAGTAATCTCCGCAAACCGGTACATTCCGCAAGAATCGGGTTCCTGCGGCGGATCGCAGGTTTTAGTTTTGTGTTATATTACTGAAAGCCATGAACCAGCAGACACCCATCAACTTTGAGCGAATTGCCGCAGCGATTGAATTCCTGGGGCAGCACTTCCGGGAGCAGCCCTCCCTGGATGAGGTGGCGGCGCAGGTACACCTCAGTCCTTACCATTTTCAGCGTCTCTTCACGGAATGGGCGGGGGTCAGTCCCAAAAAATTCCTGCAGTTCCTCACGCTTGATTATGCGAAAAAGTTGTTGCAGGAAAACGGCAGCACTGTTTTTGAGACAGCCATTGAAACTGGGCTATCGGGAACGGGCCGCCTGCACGATCTCTTCATCAGCATTGAAGGCATGACACCCGGGGAATACAAGAACCAGGGGGAGGCGCTCTTGATCCATTATAGTTTTGCGGAAAGTCCCTTTGGCAATATCCTGGTGGCATCCACTTCCAAAGGCATCTGCCATATGGCCTTTGCCGACAATGAATCGATGGCGCTGCAGGAGTTGCGGGATCGCTTTCCCAAAGCCAGCTACCAGCAGCTGGTGGACCGTTTCCAGCAAACGGCGCTGCAACTGTTCACGCGCGACTGGAACCAGCCGGAGCAGGTGAAGCTGCACCTGAAAGGAACGGAATTCCAGCTCAAGGTCTGGGAGACCTTACTGAAGATACCGGCAGGAGGGCTCAGCACCTACCGCTCCATAGCGCAGGAAATGAAGCACCCGCGGGCATTACGGGCAGTAGGAACAGCCATCGGGCAGAACCCCATCGCATTCCTGATCCCCTGCCACCGGGTGATACAATCCAGCGGACAATTTGGCAACTACCATTGGGGCGCCACCCGCAAGGCCGCGATGATAGGCTGGGAAGC
>CBFGLD010000208.1:0-5234 GCA_965649495.1 uncultured Flavihumibacter sp.
GGCATCATTTCGCTTCATTTAATTTTGAAGATCCTAATTTTCTGTTTCGTGAATACGAGACGCTGCAGGGATATGGCCAGTCAAAGACTGCCAGCAATTTATTCACCCTTGAACTGGATGTTCGGGGCGCTGCATTCAAGGTAAGGGCTTTTTCGGTTCACCCCGGGTCTATCGGCAACACGGAGTTGGCAAGGGAAGCGCCCATTGAACTCTTCCAGCAACTTGGCTTTTTTGATGGTGAGGGTAATATGAAACCTGAAGTGGCAGCATCACTGAAAACCATCCCTCAGGGAGCCGCTACTACCGTATGGTGTGCTACCAGTAATCTGTTGGAGGAAGTGGGTGGCGTCTATTGCGAAGATGCCGATATTGCTGCATTGGTGGAAGAAAAATCCCCAGCATCCCAAAAAGGTGGAGTATTGGGCTATTCGCTGGATGCCGCCAATGCTAAGCGTTTATGGACCCTGAGCGAAGAACTTATCCAGCTGAAATTTGCGGTCGAATAAAGTAGGTATCTTTAAATAGACTCCCATGAAATATTCCGCTAAATATATCACACCTGATATAAAGCTATCCTGTTATGAGGACAAGTTTTTTAAATCGGATATCATGTTTGAGCATCACATGCTAATATGGTTTATTTCCGGGGAAACTAAAATTGTTCAGGCTGATGCTACTTACCGTTTCAAAGGAGGAGACATATTTTTGATACCCAGGAATCAACTTGCAACCATAATCAATTATCCTGGGGATGGTTTGCCGCATAAGACGGTGGTAATGCATTTGACAACAGAAAGATTGCGGGAATTTTACGCCAGTGTATTCCCCAGGCCTGGGGTTAGGGGTACAACTAAAATCCAGCACTTTCCCAGTCATCCCCTGATGCAAAGTTGCCTGGCATCTCTGCTGCCTTATTTTGAGATGAAAACTATTCCTGAGCACATTGCATCACTTAAAATAACGGAGGCCATTCATATACTCCGTGCTACCGAACCGGAAATTGATCTGGTATTGGCAAATTTCGAGGAGCCGGGTAAAATCGATTTGGTGAGTTACATGGAGCAGCATTTTATGTTCAACCTGCCGGTAGAGAAGTTTAGCTACTTAACCGGCAGAAGCATCACTACCTTCAAAAGAGATTTTAAGAAAGCATTCCATACTACCCCGCAACGATGGCTTACCCAAAAACGTCTGGAACGGGCACATTACCAATTGGTTGAAAAAGCGGGCAGGCCGGTGGATGTATGTTATGAAGTGGGGTTTGAGAACCTGTCCCATTTCTCTTACGCTTTCAAAAAACTGTTTGGGTATTCCCCATCTGCACTCCTGGAGAATCGGGTATCCGATGTTCAATAAGCTTTTGTAAATTTAACTGGCCCACCTGCTTATCCATCCTTTAATACAATGCTGTATGAACCGTAATTCATTCCTGAATGCATGTTTGGCCGCCGGGGCTTTCCTGGCTACTCCCTTTACCCTGCTGGCAGATAAAAGGAATAGAAGAATAGATAAAGGTATCCGGGTTTTGGCCGGGAAAGATCGCTTTGACAAACCCATGTCATTATTCGAAGGGGATACTTTCTATACTAAAGTATCCTCCGCTGATACGAACGGTGATGTATTCATTTTTGAATCCACCCGGGATCGAAAAGGTGGTCCGCCACTTCATTTTCATTACGAACAGGACGAATGGTGGTATATCCTGGAAGGTGAGTTCCTATTCAGGGTGGGCGATGAAACCTTCACCGCAAAAGCTGGTGACAGCATCTTTGGTCCGCGTAGGGTACCCCATGCTTTTGCCAAAATGAATGAAGGAGTAGGCCGTCTGTTAATGGCTTTCCAGCCTGCTGGAAAAATGGAAGCTCATTTCAAAGCCGTGAGTGAGGGAATCTATTCGAAACTGTCGGAGGAAGAGAAACATACATTCAGGCAGAATAATGGATTTGAAGTGGTTGGGCCAGCGCTTACCATCGACAAATCAATCCCACAGAAATGAAATCACTAATGCTTTACTATTTGCTTGTCTCTGGCATCGGAAATCAAATGGCTTTTAATGACCCATTGATTGCCTTCTTTGCCAAATACCCGCATATGCGTGGTTTGCCGGTCGGGGAGTACCGATCCGTCCGGCATTTGCTGCCCTTTCCTCGTAACGGCGGTATGTACCACAATCGTTGATTCATTTAATGGCTGGCATCGATGTTCCGTTGTTTCGCTGTTGCCCGCCATCACAAACGGCAATCCGAACACCTGCTGTAATAAGTTTTGGATCTCTTTTTGCCCATTGCATTTATCTCCAAAGGCATTCGTAAAACGTGCGTCATCACTGTACCCTTTAGCGGCAAGTTGGTAGTCTTTGGTTTGCCAGGCTTTATTCCAATCATTAATTATACGTATGATTTGAATACTGTCCTGGTCAGCTACCTGCTGTGCGGATGCCGGCAACATCCCCAGCAATACCATCAGGGAAAGAAGAAATCGATTCATAGCACTGTAAGATATAAGTAATTTTGCTGATATCATAACCCTTTATAAGTATATTTATATGGTTTCTTATTTGCCGGCAAACGAATGAAAAAATTAACCTTTATCGTATTCTTGTTGCTGTATGGCTTTTCCATGTACAGCCAGGAAGGAGGAGGGCCATCGAAACCACCTGCTGCAAACCATGCCTTGATATTGTTTGATGCATTCAGTAAGGATACTTCCCTGGCAAAGGGTTGGGGATTTTCTTCACTTATTCAATACAATGGAAAACGCATCTTATTTGATGCCGGCAGCAATGCGGATGTATTTAAAGCGAATGTGCTTCGGCTGAGTGTTGACTTGAAAACGATCGATTTTGTGGTGGTATCGCATGCCCATTACGATCATCTGAATGGAATCGATTACCTGCTTTCGATAAACCCCTCCGTGAAGATCTACTTTCCTTATGACACGTTTTGGGGTGCCCCCAGTTTATTTAACGCCACAGGGCTCGACTCGTTGGTCAAAGATTCCCTGCCTCCCGAATTGCGCTATTTTGATGGAGCTTCCACATTGATTACCATTAAACAAGCGGGTGGCCGTTTTTTACATGCCAATATTGAATTCGTAAAGGAATATAAGGAAATACTACCCGGAATTGTACTGGTACCCACCCAGGCAAAGTATATGGGTTACTTTTCCAAATACCCCAAAAGTCCGGCTACCGGAAAAGGAACTGACTCCAATGAGGAAGTAAAACTGACCAACTTGCCAGAATTGTCGCTATCCCTGGCAACGGATAAAGGTGAGGTCTTATTTGTAGGATGTTCTCATACCGGTGTGGAAAATATCATCCGGGAATCCATGCTAAAAACCCAGCGTAAGGTAGACCTGCTGGTGGGTGGGTTTCACCTTTTACCGTTCGACCGTCAACAAACTATCCGTATCTGCGATCTGATACAGAACGATCTCCAGGTCACCAGGGTGGCTCCGGGTCATTGTACCGGCCATCTCGGTTTTAAATTGTTACGCAACCGTTATAATGAACATTTTCTATACGCAGGCCTGGGAGAGCAGATCGTTTTTTAGCCGGCAATAGCAGCATCCCTTGTTCAATTATCTTATCATTCGTATCTTGAAAGAACACCCAGGCCACGGTCCGTACCGCCAGTATTCGCCTGAACAACATAACCTGCAACAAAACCTGCGTTTATGGAAAAATACATGTACGGACTGTTATTATTATTGGTTAGCAATATTGCCCTTGCTCAGACCAATAATCAAATTGTACTCGGTACTATTCACACCATTGAGTCCAGGATATTAAAAGAGCCCAGGCAGGTTTGGGTGTATGTACCCGAAATTATCCAGGGTGGCAGGGTTATCGCGCCGTCCAAATACCCCGTGGTGTACCTTTTAGATGGTGATGCACATTTCTACTCGGTGGTGGGAATGATTCAACAACTGAGCTCGGTTAACGGTAACACGATCTGTCCCGAGATGATTGTGGTGGGTATTACCAATACCAACCGCACCAGGGATCTGACACCTACAGCAGTAGCTGCAGGTCCCGATATGGACAGTAATTTTGTCAATACCTCCGGGGGTGGCCCGCAATTCACCCGCTTTTTAAAAGAGGAACTGATGCCCTATATCGATTCCACTTATCCCACGCTGCCGTATAAAGTTATGATCGGTCACTCTTTGGGAGGGCTGACAGTGGTGAACACCTTGTTGCACCATAAAGACTTATTCAATGCCTATGTGGCAATCGATCCCAGTATGTGGTGGGATGATCAAAAACTGAATAAAGAGGCCGCTGCAATCCTGTCGCAAAAGGATTACAAAGGAAAATCTTTATTCCTGGGAATTGCCAATACGATGAGTAGTGGCATGGATACCGTCCGGGTGAAACAGGATACTACTCAGGATTCGGAACATATCCGCTCCATTTTTGCGATGCATGATATTTTCCGGAAGAACAGTTCAAATGGGTTGTCTTATAGCTACAAGTATTATGGAGATGAAACACATGGCTCCGTTCCACTGATTAGCACGTATGATGCCCTAAAGCATATTTTTAATTTTTATGATCTGCGGCTGACGATGGAGGATGGTATGAATTTCTCCCGTAATACCATAACAAAAGTGGAGAATCATTTTAAGAAGGTGTCGGGGCATTTCGGATTTAACTTCCCTGTGCCTGAATTGATGGTCAACCAACTGGGTTATATGGCCATGGGAAACCAGAAAATGGAAGAAGCAGAATACCTGTTTACATTAAATGTGAAAAATTATCCTGCCAGCTTAAATGTGTACGATTCATTGGGTGATTTTTATGCCGCAAAAGGAGAAAAGGATAAGGCCATCGAAAATTATAAGAAAGCACTGTCGATCAAAGAATTTCCAGTTACCCGGAGTAAGTTGAAAGCACTGGAACAATAAGCCCATGAGGGAACCCCTAAACTATCAGCCCGCAGATCATCTGAGGAATTTTATCCTTAGTTATGGTATTTTGAAATTTCCGGAAGGGGTGTCTGAGCCTTATTTTTCTCCACCCATTGCCCTTAGCGGTTTTATCATCCATACCATTAACTCCCGCAATGCCATCATAGCCCGTATTGGGGACAAGGACCATTATACCCACAATCCCGTTGCTACCAGCCAGGTTACCGAACCGGTGTATGGCGAGAATGTTAGAGAAGCCTCTCCATTATCGGCATTTTTGCCATTGCCATGCAGTGCTGCTGGAAAAAAGTATCTGCAAG
>CBFGLD010000209.1:0-5227 GCA_965649495.1 uncultured Flavihumibacter sp.
TTTTCCCTGAACGGGGGATGGGAAAATATCACTAACCAGCGCTATCGGCCTTATTCATCGGGCATCGTGGCGGCAGGCAGCAACCTGGTGCTCTCGGCTCGCGCTACCTTTTAAGATTACGGGAACAATCGTTTGCGTAATCATTTTTTTCCTAACTTACAAGAGCATAACCCTCTTTATGACGGAAGAAACCCTGCTTCAAGGTTGTCTCGATAATGACCCGATGGCTCAAAAAGAACTGTACCAGAAGTATAGTTCCAAAATGCTTTCGGTATGTTACCGCTTTGCCCATAACCGGGAAGACGCCGAAGATATGCTGCAGGAAGGCTTCATCAAAGTCTTCTCGCAAATCCAGAGTTTCCGCAAACAGGGCGCTTTTGAAGGCTGGGTGCGCCGGATCATGGTGCACACCTGCATCAACCACCTGAAACGCAATAAGAAATTTAATGAGAGCGTGGACATCATCCATGCCAACGGAGTGCAGGTCAGGGAAGAAAGCGTGCCGTCCATCGTACAGGCCAAACAAGTAGTGGAATGCATCCGCCTGCTGCCCATTGGCTACCGCACCGTCCTGAACCTGTATGCCATTGAAGGCTATTCCCATAAGGAAATCGCCACAGTGCTTGATATTGAAGAAAGTACGAGCCGCTCTCAGTATACCCGTGCCCGTCAGATGCTGGAAGATATCCTGGTTAAGAAAAAAATCCTGCAAAAACCACAGGAGAAAGTGTCTGTTCTCGCAGCGTTTGGACGCCGTTAGGACTCTATGTATTGGAAGAGGCAAGTAAATGAAAACTCATTCCCGAACCGGAAGATGATGGAGCAACAATTTTTTGAGGACGAATTTGAACAGTTTTTAAAAGAGAACGCCGATCAGCATAGGATGTACCCTTCCAGCGGAGTATGGACGAATATCTATCGTCGAATGCACCCCGGAAGGAGACGTGTCGCTATCGGCGCTCTTCTCTTACTGTTGCTGTCAACCATGGTATGGCTGGCAACCTCAGACGCTGTCCGGAATCCTTCCAAATTGTCTTCCGGCCCGTCGGCTGCAATTTCTTCCAATGCCCCTGAACAGGTTGTTTCCAATGTTACCGTTCATGATATTATCGCTAAACTGAGGGCTAAATCCCTGATTCCGCCCATGGCCATCGAAGCCCCCATGCGGCTCAGACCCCTTCAAATAGCTTCCACCCGGGAAAACAGCCAGCTGACCGCTTTCGACCCTTCCACCATCCGGGTGGGCCCGCTGGCCGTGGCCCCCACGCTGGCAGCCGCTAACCTGGAACTGTACCTTTACAGCCAGCCTGCATCCCTGGCAACTGAAACCGGACCCGCACTTATCGCCCTCCATACGCAGGAAGATACCCGGGAAACCGGACTGGCAACTCCTGTAGCTGCACCTTTAAGCCCCGAAACCAGGATTGCCCGCTTCTCTCTCCCCGCTTTATATGAATACAACGAAAAGCCTCTGACAGAACTGATCCCGCTGCCCGAATCAACAGCAAAAGGCTTCCTGTACAAATCACCCGACACAGATGCCATTAGCCGTGAATTGCTCCGCCTACAACAGGCCAAACCCGGCAAATTCGCTTTCATGCTGCATTTTGCACCTACCGTGGGCTACAGGAGCCTGGTAGAAGGCAAATCACGCCCCACCTACGGCAACTCGCCCCTTATGGTCAGCCACCTGAACGTAAACCGCTTTGTGGACCATAAACCGGCCATCGGCTTTGAGCTGGGCGGAGATATCCGGTACAGTGTCAGCAAAGCCTTCTCCTTCCGCGGAGGCCTCCAGCTGAACCTCACCCGCTACTCTATAGACGCTTTCTCACACATTCCGGAAAAAGCTACGGTTGCACTCCGTTCCGATTACGGCAGGACCACTACCACCCTGGTGGCCACCAGCAGCGTACGCAACCTCTGCGGTGATAATCCCAGGAGCCTGACCAATCAATACCTCCAGGTCACCCTTCCACTGGCTGCCGAACTGAAACTGCTGGGCGACCAGGTGCTCCAGGTGAATATTGCCGGCGGCATCCAGCCCTCCTACCTGCTGAACACCAACCAGTACCTGCTGAGTAATAACTTCTCTAATTATGTGCGGGAGCCTTCCCTGGTACGCCGTTGGAACCTTGCCTCCAGTATGGAAGCATTTGTCAGCTACCAATCCGGAGACATGCGCTGGCAGATCGGTCCGCAGTTCCGATATAACCTGCTCTCTACCTATAAAAAACAATACCCCATCCGCGAAAACCTGATGGAATACGCCATAAAGATTGGTGTGACAAAAACCCTTCGCTAAGGAAACGCTGCCTTTGCATGCGCCTCCTTAAATTTGTGCATGCTTAAAAATGTATCTCCGGTTTTTTGCCTGCTGGCCATGGCCTTCACCAGCTGTAATAATAACCAGCCCGCTGGCACCGCCACCGCCCCTGAAAAGAACTATTTCCCCGTAGTGGCCTATATCAATACGGAGTTGAACAGGATGGACTCCCTCCAGCTTCCCCTGGTCCGCTATGAATCCGCTTCCGGTAAAACCGACACCCTTCCCGTTACCACAGCCGAAGCCCGGGCTCTGGCAGCACCGTTCCTGGAACAGGATATTACCGACCCCGCCCTTCGCGACCGCTACCAGGAAAGCAGCTTCGCCGACCAGTCCATCCCCAGTATTAACTTCACCTACCTCACCGCCGACAGTTCCCTGCCCCTGAAACGCGTAGATGTGGTGCTTAAACCCGATCCGGAAAAAACAGACAAAGTACTGTCGCTCTATATGGACCGCCTTTTCCAACAAGGCGATACTGTGGTCAATGAAAAGCTGTTCTGGAAAGCCGATAATTATTACCAGGTCATCCGTAGCAGGCAGGTACCCGGTGATTCCGTCATCAGGGTCAGCCAGACTAAAGTATTATGGGACGCAACGGAATAAAACATGACCGCAGCCGACTTCCAACAAATCTCACATAAAATTCCTACCGCCCCCGGTATCTATAAATATTTTGATGCCGCCAATACCCTGCTATACGTGGGCAAGGCCAAAAGCCTCCGCAAACGGGTAAGCTCCTATTTCACCAAAACCTTTACCAGCTACAAAACCCACGAACTGGTTCAGCGGATCCATCACATTGAATTCACGATCGTAGACTCTGAACAGGATGCCTTCCTCCTGGAAAATGCCCTGATCAAACAATTCCGGCCACGGTTTAATATTGACCTCAAAGACGATAAATCCTACCCCTACCTTGTCATCAAAAAAGAACCCTTCCCCCGCGTATTCTTTACCCGCCGACGCATCGCCGACGGATCCGAATACCTGGGGCCCTTTACTTCCGTTGGCAAAGTGCGGGAATTGCTGGATTTTATCCGCCAGAATATCCCCCTGCGCACCTGTAAACTGAACCTGACCGAAGCCAATATCCGCCAGGGTAAATTCAAAGTTTGCCTCGAATACCACCTGGGTAATTGCAAAGGGCCCTGCGAAGGCCTCCAATCAGCCGCCGATTACCAGGAAGCCCTGCTGCAGGTGAAAAACCTGATGAAAGGCAACCTCACCCCTATCATCCAGGAGTTCCGCAAAGAAATGCAGCAATACGCCCTGGACCTGCAATTCGAAAAGGCAGAAATGATGCGTAAGAAACTGGAACACCTGGAACAATACCAAAGCCGGTCGGTTATCGTCAGCCGCCACCTCGGCAACCTCGATGTATTCTCCATCCTCAAAGACGGCGACATTGCCTATGTAAACTACCTGATGGTCCAGAACGGCACCATCGTACAAACCCATACCATCCAGTTGGAAACTCACCTGGATGAACCCGAAGAGGAAGTACTCGCTTTCGCCATCGGACAGCTGCGGGAAACCTTCAACAGCCAGGCCTCGGAGATCATCGCACCTATGAACTTACCCGATATCGCTTCCGTGATCCCTTTAACCGTTCCCCGGGGGGGCGACAAGAAAAAACTGCTGGAACTTTCCCTCAAAAACGTTAACTATTTCCAGGAAGAAATCCGCCGCAAAAAAACCCTGAACCTGGAAGGCCGGAGCGATATGGAAAAAAAACAGGTTCTGTACCAGCTCCAGGATGCCCTGAACCTGCAGGCCCTGCCCGTACACATCGAATGTTTCGACAACTCGAACTTCCAGGGGGCTTACCCCGTATCCGCCATGGTCTGCTTCCGGGATGGAATTCCGGCTAAAAAAGATTACCGCCACTACAATGTGAAAACAGTGGAAGGCATCAACGATTTCGCCACCATGAAAGAAGTGGTTTTCCGCCGCTACCGCCGGCTGCGCGACGAACAGTCCGGCCTTCCCCAACTGGTCATCATCGACGGCGGCAAAGGACAACTCGGGGCCGCTATGGAAGCCATCCGGGAACTGGGCCTGGTGGGACAAATGACCGTGGTGGGATTGGCGAAAAATGAAGAGGAACTGTTTTTCCCGGGTGACTCCGAATCGGTTCGACTGCCCTATAACAGCGAACCCCTGAAACTCATCCGGCGGATCAGGGATGAAGTGCACCGCTTTGGAATTACCTTCCACCGGCAACAAAGAAGCCGGGGCACTTTCCGGAACGAACTGCAGGATATCCGGGGTATCGGAAAATCAACCGCCGACCAACTGCTGAAAACCTTCCGGAGCGTAGCCAAAATCCGGGAACAATCTCTCGAAACCCTGGCCGCGGCAATTGGTGCCGCCAAAGCCCGGCTGATTTGGAATCACTTCCATACCCCTCCCACTGACCCCGCATAATCCAACTTAGGGTGTCCTTCCATGTTGGACTATCGGAAAAACCGGCGATGGCATCATCTGCCTGCAAGAAGTTTATGTGAAAGGATTCGGCCATGGCGAACATAAAAAAAGGGGCCAGGATAGAAATCCAGCCCCGTTTTTAAAATCCAATATCCTATGAAAAACCAAAACAAAGGTACACCTATTTTCCAGCTGCACAATACCCTAAAGTGGGTATTTTTTATAACCGGTATGGTTAAGTGAACCCATAAAAATGCCCCCAGTTAATGTCTAACATTTTGGGGGCACTCTATAGTGGGGCTTTTTTCTTAGTATGACCAGAGGTCTTGTTCGTAATTGAAGATCTTATCCTTCATGTTTTCACCTTCCAGCAATCTCAGGATCGGGTCCTTGATATAACCGGCGATCATCTGGTCGCCCGGGTTATCAATGGTCGATTTAATAATACGACCGGCGAACATGCGGCTTTCA
>CBFGLD010000210.1:0-5107 GCA_965649495.1 uncultured Flavihumibacter sp.
GTGGAAAGGAATTCGAGCAGTTCCACCTGGCGGCCGGGACCAAAACTTTCGGAAAGCTGGATGAATACCGGTCCCACCCGCGACACCGTACCGGTTTGCTGGCCCGTGGAGCCGGATGATGACTGGGGCGAAAGGGTTGATGACTGTGGCGAAAGGGTTGAGGCCAGCCCCTCCAGTCCCTGCACAAAAGCGTCCACCAGCGCTTCCTTGCCTTTGAGACTGCCACGGTGGGTGATACCCTGGTAGAGTTTGGGCGCAAAAAGGAACTCGGGCCGCCCGCCGGAAGCCTCCACCTGGGAACGCCACCGGGCCAAAGCTTCGGCATCATACACTTTGTAGTGCGTACCGTTCAGCTCAATGCTGTTGAACTGTGCTGCATAATACTTCAGGAAGTCGGCGGCGCGGGCATGGGAGGGATACAGGTTACCGATCCAGTCGGGTTGGGTCCAGCGGGTGGCCCCCAGCCAAAGGCGGGGGTGTTCCGCACGCTTGCCCGGCAGCACCGCGGCATTCAGGGGCGGGTCGGCAGCCAATTGCAGGTCTGCAGTTCCGAGTAAATCCTGGGGCAGGTGTCCGAATTCCATATCCTGGAAACAGTTTTGGGTAATGTGGGAAATAGTAAACATCTTCCCGTTGACAGCGGCAAATTAACCATTAAATTGCTGCCCTACCCGAACCATCCTGCCGATGCGAAAAGTATTATTGCAACTCCTGGAATGGCTGCAGTTGGTGATGCAGTTCCTGTTCAAACGACCGGTGGCCTGGATAGCCGACCGGTTCAGTTCCGCCCCCCGGCAGGACAAGGTCAACCAGGCCCTCGGCGAGTTGTATCGCTCCATCATCACCGAGCCGGGTAAAAAAGGGCCCCTGATCCCTTTCCGTCCAGACGAGCACCCCCTGATCCTTTTCAGCGACCACCATAAAGGCACCCGCGACGGCGCCGATGACTTTGCCGTATGCGAAGACAATTACCTCGCGGCACTGGAACATTATAATAACCAGGGATATTATTATATCAACCTGGGCGACAGCGAAGAGCTATGGGAGAACCTGATCGCCAACGTGATCAAATACAACAAGAAAGGGTTCGCACTGGAACGCCAGTTCGCCCAGCGTAAGGCCTACGTGAAGATCTACGGCAACCACGACCTCTACTGGGGCAATGACCCCCTGGCTCCCACTTTCCTGAAAGCCATTTACGAAAGACCCCTGAAAGCCTTTGCCGGCGCTGTCCTGCGCGCCGAATTGCCCTACGGCTACCTCGACATTTTTTGCACCCACGGCCACCAGGGCGATGCACAGAGCGACGGCAACGCTTTCAGCAAATGGTTCGTGAGTTATATCTGGGGGCCCCTGCAAAGTTTCCTGGAGATCAATACCAACTCACCCTCCAGCAACGATAACCTGAAGACCCTCCACAACGCCTATATGTACGAATGGAGTGCCGCGCAAAGTAATGTGGTGCTCATCACAGGGCATACGCACCAGCCGGTCTTCAACTCCCTGACTCACCTGGAGCGGCTGTACCTGGACCTGGAAGACGCCCGCGAACGCAAAGACGAGGAAATGGCCAAAAAGATCCTGGCGGATATCCCCCGGCGGCGGCGGGAATACGACCACCTAAACCACAGCTTCCGCAAGATGAAAGCCAGTTATTTCAATACCGGCTGTTGCTGTTACGGGGATGGCAACATCACGGGAATCGAGATCGCAGAAGGTTATATGCGATTGGTCAAATGGAGCAAAGTGGATGGCCGCCCCACCAGGATAGTGGCCGAAGAGATCCACCTGGTGGAACTGTCGAGAAGAGTATCGGGCTCGGTTTAGGCGTGCACCATTTAGGGATGCACCATTTAGGGATGCACCATTCGCCACAGGATCTTCCGGGCATCGGGTGTCATTCCCAGGGTCGTATCCTGCAGCCAGTGTCGTTTGAATGCCAGGATAGCAGCACTGCTGTCGCCCATTCCGAAACCCACCACCTGTAAGGCCAGCAGGTGATCGAAATGTTCCGGCACCTCCACCCCCGTAGTGTCAGGATACCAATGGCCGAATCCCCGCTCCGACAAGGTTTTCCAGGGAAAGCGCCAGTTGGGATCGTTTTTCCGGGTGGGAGCGATGTCGCCGTGGCCAATGAAATTTCCGGTGGGGATGGCATGCCGGCGCTTAAGGGTATCCAACAACTGCAACAGGCTCTGCACCTGCACCTCCGGGAAGTATTCAAAACCGTTATTGTCGAGCTCAATACCGATGCTGGATGAATTCAGGTCGCGGTCATGCCCCCAGCTGCTGACCCCGGCATGGTGACCACGCAGGTGATCGTTCAGCATCTGGACCACCGTGCCGTCTTTGCAGATCACGTAATGCGAGCTCACCTGCGTGCGGGGCAGGGTAAACGTGCGGAGTGTTTGCGCGCAACTGTTCTGGGCCGTATGGTGTATGATCACAAAATTAGGTTTCCGCATGCTGAAATTGGTGGTGCCCACCCAGCTGGTAGCCGGCGAATGTTGTGCAGGAGGCAGTTGCCGCAGGCTTTTCGCCATCACTTTCACCTGTTTCTTGTGCACCCGGTTGGTGCGGGCGTAGGGATTGGGGACACAGGAAAAGACCAGCAGCGCCAGGGCGCCCAGTGTTCCGATGATGTTACCGGTTGACCTCACGGGTATTGATTTAACAGGAAAGATAACTGCTTTTCATGGTCCAGCAACCATTGCTTGCGCCCGAGGCCACCACCATAACCCGTCAGGGAACCATCCGAGCCAATAACGCGGTGACAGGGAACCAGGATAGCCACCCGGTTCATGCCGTTGGCACGCGCCACGGCCCTGACAGCAGCAGGATTACCGAGCCTGGTGGCGATATCCCGGTAACTGCGGGTATGCCCCACCGGTATCTCCTGCAGCAATTGCCAGACCTCTTGCTGGAAGCGGGTACCCGGCGTATCCAGTGGAACGGTGAAGTCTAACCGCTTTTTGGCAAAGTATTCCAAAAGCTGTGTCTCCAGGAGGCTGATATGGGGATTCGGCGCCTGTAAAATGGTAGCATTGAAAATCCGCGAGAGATCCCTGAGTTCGGTATCCAGCATTTTACGGTCGCTGAATTCCAGGAGGCAGATCCCCGACTGCGTTGCCGCGGCGAACATGGTTCCCAGCGGGGTTTCGATCCTACGGATATGGATCACCGTTACTGCCTTGCTGCGGGAGGGGGAGAAACCAAAGATCGTTTTGAAAGAGTCGACGAAACCGCTGAGGGATTCGTAACCGCTGTCATAAGCGCTGCCCGTGACCGCCTCGCCGTCGCGGATCTTATGGAACGCGGCATTGATGCGCTGCATGCGCTGGTAGGCGTGAAAGGTAATGCCGTGGTGGCGCAGGAACCAGCGGCGCAACGCAATTGGTTCCAGTCCCCGCTGCCGCAAATCCTGGTCCTTCAACCGTAATCCCGGCTCGGCATGCAACTCCTCCAGCAGTCCCTTCACGGCGGCCGGCGTTTGGTCGGGCAGTTCCATGGGCCGGCAGACCTTGCAGGCGCGGAATCCATGCCGGATGGCTTCGCTGCTGCTGCGAAAGAACACCACGTTCTCGCGTTTGGGCTTGCGGGCCGTACAGGTTGGTCGGCAAAAAATACCGGTGGTCTTCACCGCCGTGTAAAATAATCCCTCAAAACCCGCATCCTTGTTAAGGATGGCCTGGTACATCATATCGTCGGTGAGAGGCATTGCGGGCGGCATAGTAAGCATAATATTAATGTTTATTCCAGCAAAACTGGAATAAACAGCAGCCTTCCGCAACCGGAAAATGAACAACTATTTCCAGGAATTGTCGCGCGGTATCCTGGGCCCTAGGCCGGCGAATGACCGGGTGCGGGCGACGTTCCCGCGCTGTCCGGCGCGGCACCCCGATTGTCGGGCACGGCACCCCGATTGTCGGGTACTGCTCCCCGATTTTCGGATACAGCACCAGGACTGCCTGGTTCCACTCCCGGCTCCTGGTTGGATTTTTTCACCAACTGGATCCTGGGCCTGGGGGTCGTAGGTTCTGTGCGCGGCGCATTACCAGGTGCACGGTTTGCGGAGTTATCCGGTGCACGTGCCGCATGACCCGATTCTCCGGGTGGAGTTACCGCCCTTTCCCGTTGTTCCTGTGCACCCGAAACCGGCTGGTTTTCCTGTCCGGCCTCATGGGGCTTATCGGGGTGCGGGTGACGCCGGTTTCCGCTGTGGTGCTTTTTATCGCCATCGCGGGCAGGCCGCCCTTTCTGTTGTTGCCTGTCGCGCTGACCTTTTTGAGGACCCCGGTCGCCCCGGTCGCCGCGGTCGGACCGGTTACCCCGGTCGCCCCTGGAATGCCCCTGTGCCGATGCCCGGTCCTCGGACCTTCCCCCTTTGCGACTGGTATATGCCGGACCTTCTCCCAGCGCTTCCGGAAGGGGCAGCTTTTCCACTTCCTTCCCGATCAGCTTCTCGATGCGCATAAAGCGCCCGATTTCCTTATCGCTCACCAGGGTAAAGGCCTTTCCGTCCTTTTCAGCACGGGCTGTACGGCCGATACGGTGTACATAATCCTCTCCATCGTGGGGAACATCGTAATTCACCACCACATCAATGGTGTCTATATCGATCCCGCGGCTCAGCACATCGGTGGCCACCATCACCGGGATGCGGCCACTCTTGAAGCCTTGCAGCAGGTCTTCCCTTTCGCTTTGCTCCAGGTCGGAGTGGATCTCAGAAACATTGAACCGGGCTTTTTTCAGTACCTGGGTCAGCTGCTTTACCGTTTGTTTGCGGCTGCAGAAGATGATCAGGCTGCGGTGGGGGGTATCCCGGATGATCTGCATGATCAGCGGGTTTTTCTGTGGCTCATACACTACGTAGGCCCGCTGCTGGATCTTTTCCGGCGGACGGGAGATAGCGATATTCACTTCCACCGGCTCCTTCAGGATCTTGCGCGCCAACTGGCGGATTTTTTCCGGCATGGTGGCCGAAAAAAGCAGGCTCTGCCGGTTGGAGGGCAAGTGGCGGATGATCTTCATAATGTCGTCGTGGAACCCCATGTCCAGCATGCGATCGGCTTCATCCAGCACCAGGTATTTCAGGCCCTGCAGTTTT
>CBFGLD010000211.1:0-5105 GCA_965649495.1 uncultured Flavihumibacter sp.
ATGCTGCCACCTTTATGGCCAACCCCTTCCTGCATAAGGAAGTGTTTGGCCCTTACTCCTTAGTGGTTCGTTGCAGGGATAAGAGTGAAATGGCGGAGGTGGCCACAAAACTGGAAGGGCAACTAACGGCAACGGTCATGGCTACAGAAGCCGAGGCAGCAGAGAACAGGGATCTTATCAGCACTATCAGCGGGTTATGTGGCAGGCTGGTGTTTAATGGCGTGCCCACGGGGGTGGAAGTTTGCTGGAGCATGCAGCACGGTGGTCCTTTCCCGGCCAGTACAGACAGCCGCTTTACCGCCGTAGGGCCCGATGCTATCCGGCGCTTTTGCCGTCCGCTGTCATTCCAATCATGGCCAGCCTCCTTACTGCCGGAGGCGCTGCAGGACGAAAACCCATTGGGCATCTGGAGGATGTTAAACAACGACTGGACCCGGGCTGCGGTCCTTCCAGGTTAGCCAGGCTACGACTCCCGTGGATGCCAGGAAATAAAATAATAACAAGGGGGTCACCAGGCTGGAATACCCGGAGGCGCCAAACCAATCACCCTGGTAGAACAGGATCGCCAGGCCCAGCAGGTTTTTAGCAACTTCCCAGCCCAGTGCATACGGGTTCCTGTCCATCAATTCAGTAAAAGCATACACCATCAGGAATACAAATAATCCGTATACAAACATATCAGGAGCACCGATGGCTGCTATATTTCCAAACAGGTAACTGATGAACAACAGGCAGGCCACCAACTGAAACCAACTCCAGGTTTGTAAGGCGGGGGAAGCATAGGGATCGTACTTTTCGAAGTGATAGGGATCCGAGATCTTTTCCACCGGGTAGCGTTCCTCCACATCCTGCGGGCGCCATCCGGTAGGTGCCATCCATATCCGGAACTTATCTTTCCAACTGCTGGTCCTCCAGGCATCTTTGATGAGCAGCCACAGGTGCTGGAAATTGATCCGTACCGGGTTCCAGGTCCTGACCGGGCGGGTGATGCCGTATACGGGTGGTATGTCTTCCCTTTCTTCCTGGAAGGTCCCAAACAGCTTATCCCAGAAAATAAAGATCTGGGAATAGTTCTTGTCCAGGTATTCCGGGTTCAGCGCATGATGCACCCGGTGATGGGAGGGGGTTACCATGATTTTTTCCAGGAAGCCCATTTTACCAATATGACGGGTATGATACCAGAACTGGGCGAAGAGGTGCAGCGGGGCAACGATCGCCACCACTTTTTCCGGTACTCCCAGTATTGCTGCGGGTAAGAGGAAAATGGTGAATATTTTGACGATCGACGATATGCTCTGCCTTAAGGCACAAGCCAGGTTAAATTCTTCGCTGCTATGATGGATGATATGATTGTTCCAGAAGAAATTGTACTCGTGGGCAATCCGGTGTGTCCAGTAACCTGCCAGGTCCAGGACCATGAAAGCAATGAAATAGGTCAGCCATCCGTCCGGAACGCGCACCAGCGAAAACTTGTCTAACATCCATCCATAGCTGATGAGCGCCAGGCTCAGGCCCAGCACATCTTTGGTAACATTCGTGATACCCGAACTCAGGCTGGAAATCATATCCATATTCCGCACCGTGTCAAAGCCCTTCCGCCAGCCATACCATTTCTCAAAAAGCACCAGCAACAGAAAGGCAGGCATGGCTATGAGTAATATCCTCCCATAGGTTTCCATATAACAGCAATCCTTTCTTACGAATTTAAATGTTTTTTGTCTTTTGAATTTCTACATTTGATGCCTATGCAGGCTATCATTATCGGGGGAGGAATCATCGGGTTGAGTTCCGCCCTTTATTTAAAGAATTCCGGGTGGGATGTGACCGTTATCGACAAGGGAGACCTTAGCAACAATTGCAGTTACGGAAATGCGGGATATGTATGCCCCTCCCATTTCATACCCCTGGCTACCCCCGGAATTATCCGGCAGGGGATCGTATGGATGACCAATCCGAAAAGCCCCTTTTTTGTACAACCGAGGCTGGACTGGGGATTAATGGATTGGGGACTAAAATTCATAAAAAGCGCCCGCGCAGAAAAGGTTAAGGCTGCCGCCGTTCCCTTGCGGGATATTGCTATCATCAGCCAGCAGGCTTATGAAAGCTGGATGGATATACCCGGGATGGACCTGGCATATGAAAAAAAAGGCATCCTGGAATACTTTAAAACCCCGGAAAAGGAAGAGCATGCTCACCATACCTGCGAGGATGCAGTGCATCTGGGAATCGATGCCGTGATGCTGAGCAGGGAAGAAGTTCAGGCCATGGAACCACATACCACCGTGGATATCAAGGGTGCACTTTACTTCCGGACCGACGCTCATGTGTACCCCGACAAGGTTATGCGTTCTCTGATCAAACAATTACAGGAATCCGGTGTAATATTCCGGACCCAGGAAACCGTGACCGGTTTTGAACGGTCTCAGGGTGTCATAAAAAAAGTGATCACGGACAAAGCGGTTTATGATGCCGGAACGGTGGTGTTGTCCGGAGGTTCCTGGAGCCGCGGGATAGCAGCACAGCTCTCGGTCAGCCTGCCCATGGTGGGAGGCAGGGGGTACTCGGTTACGCTTACGGATTCGCCTTACCGGTTAAATCATCCGGCCATCCTGATGGAAGGCCGGGTTGCCATCACTCCCATGGATGGCAATAAGATCCGATTCGGCGGAACCATGGAGATCACGGGGCTGGACCAGCCGCCACGCATGAACCGCGTTGCTGGCATCCTGGATGCAGTTAAACAATACCTTCCCCAGTTCCAGGTGGCCATGCCAACAGAAAAGGAAATCTGGTATGGATACCGGCCCTGTTCTGCAGATGGACTTCCCTATATCGGGCGCAGCCGCCAATATTCGAACCTGATCATTGCCACCGGACATGCCATGATCGGTATGAGCCTGGGGGCAGGTACCGGAAAAATTGTGGGTGAACTGGCTAACGAACAGGCCCTGTCAATGGATATTCATCCCTTTGATCCCGGCAGGTTCCAGAATTAATAACTTTACAGCATATACAATATAAAAGAGATGGATTGTAGCACTTCCCTGCCTTATGCAACTACCGGTTTTTACAATAATATCGTAACCGATTATGTGGCCGGTAATGCACCACTGCGGGATTTCTACGAACATCCTGTGTCGGAGGAAGGTTTTCGTGCTGCCATCAGGGCCCGGCAGGCTTATCCCACTGACCGCCAAACACTGGTAAAAGTACTGGAAGAGCAATACCGTAACGTAAGCACTTCCCCGGGGGTACAAGCTAATATTGCAAAGCTGGCGGATGAAAACAGCTTTACCATCATCACCGCGCACCAGCCCAATATCTTTACGGGATACCTGTACTTCATCTACAAGATCATCCATGCCATCCGGCTGGCGGAACATTACCGGTCAGCAATACCCGAATTTCATTTTGTTCCCGTATTCTATATGGGCAATGAAGATGCCGACCTGGATGAGCTGGGCAAGATCTGGCTCAACGGCGAGAAACTGGTGTGGGATACCAAACAAAAAGGTGCGGTGGGGCGGATGAAAACCACGGGGCTCGATAAGCTGATCCATCGCATCGACGGTGAGTTATCTGTGCTGCCCCATGGCAAGGAACTGATGCACATACTCCGCGAGTCTTACCTCGCAAGCCCCGATGTGCAAACAGCCACGTTTAAACTGGTTAACACCCTTTTTGCATCGTACGGACTGGTGGTGATCATTCCCGACCATCCCTTGCTGAAAGCAAAGATGGCCGGTGTTTTTGAGGAAGACCTGTTCCGGCACGTTCCTTCCCAGGTGGTGGCTGAAACCATCAGCAGGCTTTCGGCAGATGGCTACAAGGTACAGGCAAACCCACGCGAGATCAATACTTTTTACCTGAAAGGTGACATCCGTAACCGCATTGAAAGGCAGGGCGATCGTTTTATTGTGGTGGATACCGATATCAGTTTTTCAGATACAGAAATGCGTTCCGAAATTTCGGTTAACCCCGAACGTTTTAGTCCCAACGTGATCCTTCGCGGTTTATACCAGGAGATGATCCTTCCCAATATTGCCTTTATTGGTGGCGGTGGAGAACTGGCATACTGGCTGGAGCTGCGCGATCTTTTCCGCTATTATCAGGTTCCTTATCCTGTCCAGGTCCTGAGAAATTCCTTCCTCCTCCTGGAGCCGCAATGGCAGGAGCGTCTGGACAAGCTGGGCTTGTCTGTAGAGGATATCTTTCAGCCGGAGCGGGGCCTGCTTGACACGATCGTAATGCGGGATACCACCGCACAGGTGCACCTTACCAATGAACTGAGGGATACCCGGGCTTTTTATGAGCACCTTCGCACCATTGGAGGAAAGGTGGATAAAACGCTTGAAATACATATCAATGCCCTGGAGGCCCGTATGGTCCGCCAGCTTGAAAACCTGGAGCGTAAATTGTTGCGGGCCGAGAAAAGAAAATTCACCGATGAATCGCGCCAGGTGCAGGCATTGAAGCAGGCTTTGTTTCCCAACGATGGCTTACAGGAAAGGGTAGATAATTTCCTGACCTGGTATGCCAAATACGGGCGGGACTTCCTTCAGATGATCTACGACAATTCCCTTTTGCTGGAACAGCAATTCATCGTATGCAAACTGGTAAAGGAAAAAATCAGTTCCGGTCAGTTATCAAAACCATTGGGTTGACCGGCATCTTTCAGGCGCGCCACTTTATTGAGGACTTCATTTTCCAGTTCGGTTTTGTAAGCACTGACCTTGTCTCCCAGTTCCCGGTTAAATGCTCCCAGGATGGAGGCAGCCAGGATACCGGCATTTTTGGCGGCATTTAATGCTACTGTGGCAACGGGGATGCCATTAGGCATTTGCAGGATACTGAGAACGGAATCCCATCCATCGATGGAATTGGAGGATTTAATGGGAACCCCAATGACCGGCAGGGGGGTCAGGGATGCTACCATTCCGGGCAGGTGCGCAGCGCCCCCGGCACCGGCAATGATCACTTTCAAACCGCGTTCCCGGGCAGCAGTGGCATACTCCACCATCCTCCTTGGGGTGCGGTGTGCGGATACAACTGTCAGCTCATATTGCACACCAAAATGTTGCAGCATGTCTGCAGCGGCCTGCATA
>CBFGLD010000212.1:0-5094 GCA_965649495.1 uncultured Flavihumibacter sp.
CTGAAAGGAGCCGATGCGCTGATCATCGCCACCGAATGGAACGAGTTCAGGACACCGGATTTCCTTAAGATCGTGACACATCTCCGGAATAAGACCATTTTTGATGGAAGGAACCTGTTTGATGTATCCGCCATTGCAGAGCTGGGTTTCCACTATGAAAGCATTGGCCGTAAACCCGTTCATCTGAAAAAATAAATTATGTCACGCAAAAGAGTATTGATAACAGGCGCCGCAGGATTCCTGGGCTCACATTTGTGCGACCGGTTTATTAAAGAAGGATATCATGTGATCGGGATGGATAACCTGATTACGGGTGACCTGAGAAATATTGAGCACCTCTTTAAGCTGGAGCAGTTTGAATTCTATCACCATGATGTTTCCAAGTTCATACATGTTCCCGGTAAACTGGATTATATCCTGCATTTCGCTTCACCCGCCAGTCCCATCGATTACCTGAAAATCCCCATACAGACCCTGAAAGTGGGTGCCCTGGGAACACATAATTGTCTCGGACTTGCCAAGGCCAAGCAGGCCAGGATACTGGTTGCTTCCACTTCTGAAGTATATGGAGATCCGCTGGTTCATCCGCAAACGGAAGATTACTGGGGTAATGTGAATCCGGTTGGACCGCGCGGGGTTTACGATGAAGCCAAGCGTTTCATGGAGTCCATCACCATGGCTTACCATACTTTTCACAACGTGGAAACCCGGATCATCCGGATATTTAACACCTATGGACCTCGTATGCGGCTGAACGATGGGCGGGCATTACCCGCATTCATCGGGCAGGCTTTGCGCGGGGAGGACCTGACCGTTTTTGGTGACGGAAGCCAGACCCGTTCCTTTTGTTATGTAGACGACCTGGTAGAAGGGATCTACCGGTTATTGCTGAGTGATTATGCCATGCCGGTGAATATTGGAAATCCGGATGAGATCTCCCTGAAAGAATTTGCGGAAGAGATCATACAGCTTACGGGCACCCGTCAAAAGATCGTTTACAAGGATTTGCCGGTAGACGATCCCAAACAAAGGCAACCGGATATTACCCGGGCAAAAAACATCCTGGGCTGGGAGCCAAAAGTGGGCAGGGCCGAAGGTGTGCGCATCACGTATGAATATTTCAAGTCACTTCCTCATGAAGAACTCTTCCAACAACCCAAAGAGTTTAAAAGCCTACATAAATGAAAATTTACCAGGATCTGTTAGATAAGAAAACCAAACTGGCGGTTATTGGTCTCGGTTACGTGGGACTACCCCTGGCATTGGAATTTGCCAAAAAATGTTCTGTGATTGGATTTGATATCAATGCGCGCCGGGTGGATATGATGCGCAACGGCATCGACCCCAGTAAGGAAGTGGGACCTGAAGAATTCAGGGATCGCGATATCCTGTTTACCGATGACCTGGAGGTATTGAAAACAGCCAAGTTTTACATCGTTGCCGTACCCACACCTGTGGACAAGTTTCATGTGCCGGATCTTAAACCATTGATTGGGGCGTCTACCACGGTAGGTAAGGTGCTCAAGAAAGGTGATTATGTGATCTATGAATCCACTACTTATCCCGGTTGTACGGAGGAGGATTGCCTGCCGATCCTGGAGAAGTTGTCGGGACTTAAGCTGGGAGCGGATTTTAAGCTGGGTTATTCACCCGAAAGGATCAATCCGGGAGATAAGAAGAATACGTTGCGGACGGTGGTGAAAGTAGTTTCGGGATCCGATGAAGAGGCCCTGGAAGAAATAGCAAAGACCTATGAACTGGTGGTGGATGCGGGAGTGCATCGGGCACCTTCCATCAAGGTGGCCGAGGCCTCCAAGATCGTAGAGAACACACAGCGCGATATGAACATCGCCCTGATGAACGAGTTGTCGCTCATCTTTGACCGTATGGGCATCAATACCTATGATGTCATAGAGGCGGCAGGCACCAAGTGGAACTTCCTGAAGTTCCAGCCGGGACTGGTAGGGGGGCATTGCATCGGCGTGGATCCCTATTACCTGACCCATAAGGCGGCATCATTGGGCTACCAAAGCCGCGTGATTGCTGCCAGCAGGTTTATCAACGATGACATGGCCAAGTACCTTGCGCGAAAGATCATTAAATATGTATTACGAAATTCCGATAACCCCAGGGTGTTGGTAAAAGGGGTGACCTTTAAGGAAAATGTAAGTGATATCCGTAATTCCAAGATCGTGGATACGGTGGAAGAATTGCTGGCATTCAATATAGAGGTGGATGTGGAAGATCCTTATGCGGAGCATGGTGAGGTAAAAGAAGAATATGGTCTTTCGCTTACCCGTAACGGTGGGAAAGATTATGATGCGGTAATCATCACTGTTCCGCATGAACAATACCGTAACCTGGATGACGCTTATTTTGCGGGCATCACGCGGGATCATGGTGTGATCGTTGACCTGAAGGGCATCTATAAAAACAAGATACACTCACGTTTATACTGGAGTTTATAACAGCAAATATGCAAAAGACCCTACTCATTACCGGTGGAGCCGGTTTTATCGGCTCGCACGTGGTAAGACTCTTCGTAAATAAATACCCGGAGTACCGGGTAGTGAACCTGGATGCGCTTACGTATGCGGGTAACCTGGAGAACCTCAAAGACATTGAGTCGAAGGACAACTATGTTTTCGAGAAAGGCGATATAACAGACGAGGCCGGCATGAAAGCATTGTTTTCCCGGTATGCATTTGACGGGGTGATCCACCTGGCTGCCGAAAGCCATGTGGACAGGAGCATTCTGGATCCCTTACAGTTTGTGCGGACCAATGTTTTGGGAACCGTTAACCTGCTGAATGCGGCTAAAGATTCCTGGAAAGGAAATATGGAAGGGAAGCGGTTTTATCATGTGAGTACGGATGAAGTGTATGGATCACTGGGAGAAGAAGGGTTTTTCACAGAAGAGACCGCATACGATCCGCGTTCTCCGTATTCAGCATCCAAGGCATCATCGGACCATTTTGTGATGGCGTATTACCACACGTATCATCTTCCCGTGGTAATGAGTAATTGTTCCAATAATTACGGCTCGCACCATTTTCCAGAGAAGCTGATCCCCCTGATGATCCATAATATCCGGAACAATAAATCCTTGCCGGTATACGGCAAGGGCGAGAATGTGCGCGACTGGCTTTGGGTGGAGGATCATGCACGTGCCATTGATGTGATTTACCACCAGGGCAGGGAAGGGGAAAAATACAATGTGGGAGGATTCAATGAATGGAAAAATATAGACCTGGTTCACCTGTTATGCAGCGTCATGGACCGGAAACTGGGCAGGCCGGAAGGCGAGTCGGCAAAGCTGATCACGTACGTGACTGACAGGCCGGGACACGACCTCCGGTATGCCATTGATGCCACCAAACTCAATACTGAGTTGGGATGGAAGCCATCACTTCAGTTTGAGGAAGGCCTTGAGAAAACCGTGGACTGGTACCTGCAAAATGAAGAATGGGTAGAGCATGTTACCAGCGGCGATTACAAGAAATATTACCAGGCACAATACGATCACAGATAATCATGAGTTTTACTGAAACAGGATTCCCGGGGTTGCTGGTTTTTGAACCGCGCGTATTTGGGGATGACCGTGGCTATTTTTTTGAGTCCTACAATGAACAGCTCTTTGCCGCAAACGGCATTACGTATCGTTTTGTACAAGACAACCAGGCGCGGTCGGTATATGGGGTAGTAAGAGGCTTGCATTTCCAGAAGCCGCCGCATGCTCAAACCAAATTGATACGGACACTGGAAGGAGCCATCCTGGATGTAGTGGTGGATTGCAGGGCAGGTTCCCCTACTTTTGGAAAAGTATTCAGTATCGAATTGACAGCTGCCAATAAGAAGCAATTGCTGGTGCCGAAAGGTTTTGCGCATGGGTATTCCGTGATCAGCGAAACCGCGGAGGTGATGTATAAATGCGATGCCTTTTACCACAAGGAAAGCGAGGGAGGGGTATTATTCAATGATCCGGCCCTGGAGATCAACTGGCAGGTGCCGGCAGATAAGATGATCCTTTCGGAAAAGGATACTTTATATCCCACCTTTGCAGCAGCGGAACTAAGTTTTACCATATGAAGCGGAAAAAAATACTGGTAACAGGAGCAGGTGGGCAATTAGGATCTGAGGTCCGGCAGTTGACAGGTTTTTATCCTTTGTATGATTTCCTGTTTACCGGCAGCAGTGATCTGCCCATAGATGATGAAGTTGCTGTAGATGCATACATCCAATCTGCAAAACCGGATTACTGTATCAATTGCGCTGCATATACTTCGGTTGATAAAGCAGAAGCGGAACCGCAAAGGGCCCTTGAAGTAAACGGATTAGCAGTGGGATACCTGGCAAAGGCCATGCATGCTGTGGGAGGCCGGTTGATACACCTATCAACCGATTATGTTTTTGATGGTACGGCAGCCAGCCCCATGAAAGAAACCGACCCGGTAAAACCATTAGGTGAATACGGTGCTTCCAAACTGAAGGGGGAGGAGCTGGCAATGGCATACGCACCGGAATCCATAGTGATCCGCACATCCTGGGTGTATTCTTCCTATGGAAATAATTTTGTGAAGACCATGCTGCGGCTGATGGCGGAGCGCGACGAGATCAATGTGGTAGATGACCAGGTCGGATCGCCCACCTATGCTGCTGACCTGGCGGCGGCCATCCTGAAAATCATAAGTTTCCTGGATACTGCGGGTGATCAGGAGGGTGGTTATGGTGGTATTTATCACTATTCAAACGACGGGGTTATCAGCTGGTACGATTTTGCTGTTGCTATCCGCGAGCTAAGTGGAAGTAAATGCAACGTAAACCCTATACCAACTCTTGCGTATCCGCTGCCGGCTAAAAGACCTGCCTACAGTGTATTGGATAAAACACGTATCAGGGAAGTTTTTGGAATAGAAACCATCAACTGGAAGGAGAGCCTGAAAATTTGCCTGCTGCAGTTACAACAGTACCTGGCCTGAAAATAATTCGTAAAACAGAAAAGCCGCAAACTATTTCAGTTGCGGCTTTTTTGTTGCCCGACCAGGATTCGAACCTAGACAAACAGAACCAAAATCTGTCGTACTACCATTATAC
>CBFGLD010000213.1:0-5091 GCA_965649495.1 uncultured Flavihumibacter sp.
GTCCAGGCCCCTTCCAGTCCGCTGGTAATGGTATCCGCCCCAAAACCAGTCCCGAAGGTGTTTTTCCATCCCAGTCCCTGCTCTTCAATGGTTGCCGCAGCCGGCTCTTTGCTGACGTATTTGCTGGGGTCGGCCGCACCATGGGTTTTTCCGAAACTGTGTCCGCCGGCGATCAGCGCAACGGTCTCTTCATCATTCATGGCCATGCGCCCAAAGGTTTCCCGGATATCGCGGGCGGCCAATAGCGGATCGGGGTTGCCGTTGGGGCCTTCGGGATTAACATAGATCAATCCCATTTGAACCGCTGCCAGCGGGTTCTCCAGTTCCCGGTTGCCGGAATAGCGATTATCACCCAGCCATTCGTTTTCAGATCCCCAGTACACATCTTCGGAAGGCTCCCAAACATCTTCGCGTCCGCCGCCAAAACCAAAAGTCTTGAAACCCATAGACTCCAGCGCACAGTTCCCGGCCAGTATCATAAGATCTGCCCAGGATAATTTTTTACCGTATTTCTTTTTTACCGGCCACAGCAGGAGGCGGGCTTTATCCAGGTTCGCATTGTCAGGCCAGCTGTTAAGAGGTGCAAACCGCTGGGTGCCCGCTCCGGCGCCGCCGCGACCATCATGAATGCGATAAGTTCCGGCACTGTGCCATGCCATGCGGATGAAAAAAGGGCCATAATGCCCATAATCCGCTGGCCACCAGGGCTGCGATTTAGTCATCAGCTCATAGATGTCTTGCTTTACGGCCGAAAGATCCAGGCTGTTGAAAGCTTCTGAATAATTGAACCCTTTATCCATAGGGTTCGACAAATCAGAATGTTGGCGAAGAATGTTTAATTTCAACTGGTTTGGCCACCAGTCGCGGTTTCTTGTTCCACCACCCGCTGTTTGTTTCAGGGCGCCAGTCAGGAAGGGACATTTGGGGGCCTCCTCGTTCACCTGTAAGGCTGTGGTGTTTTCTGCTGCGTAACTTCCCATTTAAAGCTGGTATTAAATTGTTATAGAAAAGAAGAAAGATAAGATACACTAAAAAAATAATTTGCCAGTGTAAAACAGATCGTACGCATCAATAATGTTTTTATCCTTGTTTTGTTCACTGGTTTAGTAAACAGTTTCAAATGGTAACCATTGAAGAATTGATCGGGCGAAAAGATTATGATGGTTTGCGGGAATGCCTCCGCTCAGATCCCCGGCTTGCCAATAGGAATATCCCTTTGGAAACCGGTAACTCCCAACTGGCACACCCCCTGCATCGCCTCTGTGATAAGGTATATTCCGGAATTTGCACGGAAGACCAGGCCTTGTCCATGGCGAAAATATTCCTGGAAAATGGTGCGCTGGTAGATGGGATTAACAAACAACCTTACCAGGATTCTCCCTTGATTGCTGCGGCCAGTTTGCAGGCCGACCAGTTGGCCGTTCTTTACCTGGAACATGGTGCGGATATTCAACATCCTGGCACACATGGCGGAACCGCGCTGCACTGGGCAGCCTGGTGCGGAAGGGACGCCCTGGTGGAAAAATTGCTGGAGGCAGGTGCCGGCACAAACAGCACCTGCAGAAGTTTTAAGGCTACTCCGCTATTCTGGAATATTCATGGTTGGAAACACCAGGGCAATCAGCAAAACAGAGCCTCCTACTTAGCCTGTATGGAATTTTTACTTAAGGCCGGTGCCGATCAAAACACCCCTAATGCGGAAGGCTATACCATTCTCAATCTCCTGGATGATAGTGATGAAGATTTTTTACGGTTAATTCGATAATCACAGTGCCGCTCACTCGAAAATAAAATAGAGCCCCAGGAATATCACGATCAATGCAACAGATGTAAATCCATACAGGATCACATTAAAGAGCTCGGGTATTGGGTTGGTGAGCGATAAGAGGGTACTGAGCAACCCCATGAAAGATCCGATTCCCAGGATAATAAAACCGGTGAACTGTCTTTTGGCGCAACGAAGTTTCCTGAATTCACGCAGGTACACGGTAATCCCTTCCTCGTCTATTCCTACTTCCTGAAGTTGTTTCCGGACTTCTTCGGCACTCAGTTTGCGGTCCACCCATTCCTGGAGCAGGACGGTATCTATGGCACTGGCTGGGTTCATGGTAAAATATAACCGGAAAATAATTATTTTTTACCAGTTTATGCCAGATTAAGCAGGATAAAACGATGCAGGCAAGGCTATCGGGACAAGGCAGGAATCCTGCTTTTCAACCAGCTGTCCTGAACTGGAATGATCCAATTGTTTTCCAGTTCTGCTTTGGTGGCCGCCAGGTTATTGAAAAAAAGTGTGCTGCCCGAAAGGAAACCGTTTTCCAGCGCATGATTTAATTGAGGCAGGGGTAGCAGTTGCACTTTGTCTTTTACAATAAATGCCAGTAACTGTCGATCAAAAAGAGTAACCCCAAATTTTTCTTCGATGGATTTGATCAGCCGAACGGAACTGTCGGTACTGCAACCACTTACTTCTGTCTGGGTTTCATCTGCCATCAGGATGATGAACTGCCCGAAAAAAAGGTTGGCATATCCTTTGACCTTTTCGCCATGGGCTTGCCATTGATCCACGAATCCCTGCAGGATTCCCTCCAGTTCCAATGCTTCCATCATACCGAACATGCGGTTGCTTTGATAGATCCAAACCCGGGAATTGCTGTGAAAACCGGCTGGCAGTAAATGTTTGTATTCCAGATTCATGCAACAAAGGTAAGGGAAGCGTCCAGATTCATAATCCTACCTTTTCAGATCCTCCCAGTCCCAACAGTCGGGTTCCTTATTGGCGAAGTTAACCTCAATAACCAGCTGGAATTGCGGTTATAGGTGAAAGTATGACGATTAATTCTTATCTTATGAGTGACGGTAAACGCAACAGCCGAATCTCCCTGTATGAAACCAGCAGCTTCATTACCAGGTTCCTTTAAAAGTAATGACCCTGGAACCATCAACGCCTGGGCCATGTACGATTGGGCCAATTCGGCTTACGCACTCGTCATCAGCTCCGCAATTTTTCCTGCTTATTACAATTCCATTACCCGGGTCAATGGCTCCACCAAAATCAACCTCTTTGGTTTCACTATTGAAAATACCGCGGCCTATTCCATTAACCTTGGATTGGCATTTGGAATTGTGGCGATGCTATCCCCCTTACTCTCTTCCATTTCTGATTACAGCGGTAACCAGCGTGCATACATGAAATTCTTCTGTTACACGGGAGCGTTAGGTTGTATGATGCTGTTTTTATTCACCGGACCGGAGTGGGTACACCTGGCACTGGCGGGCATGATGCTGGCAACCATTGGTTATTCCGGCAGCATGGTATTTTATAATGCTTACCTGCCGGCAATAGCCTCTGAGGACAGGCAGGATAAAGTGAGCGCACGCGGATTTGCTTTCGGATACCTGGGAGCAACCACTCTGTTGCTGCTCAACCTGGCATTTATCCTGAACCAGCACAAACTTGGCATTACCGATGATACCCTGTTACCCCGGTTATCTTTCCTGCTGACAGGCCTCTGGTGGATCGGTTTTGCACAGGTGCCTTTGCGGGTATTACCGAAAGGTATCAACCGGTCGAAATCCCAGGAGGCGCGTTTGCTGAACGGTTACCACGAACTGCTGAAGATCTGGAAACAATTACGCCTCCACCCGTCGCTGCGTACTTTTTTATACAGTTTCTTCTTTTACATCATGGGGGTGCAGACCGTTATGTTTATGGCCTCTTCTTTCGGGGAAAAAGAAGTGAAACTCGGCATGACCCAACTGATCCTGACCGTTCTGGTATTGGAATATATCGGCATAGTGGGGGCCTACCTGTTTGCCTGGGTCTCTGATAAACTCGGTAATATCCGGGCATTGCGAATTGCCGTAGCCTGGTGGATACTGATCTGTGCCGGAAGTTATTTTATTAAAACAGCCCTTCATTTTTACGTTGCCGCCTTTTTTATTGGCCTGGTGATGGGTGGCATTCAATCGCTGTCCCGGTCTACCTATGCCAAGATGATCCCCCAGACCGGCAACAATGCCGGCTATTTCAGCTTTTATGATGTATGCGAAAAAACGGCCATGATGTGCGGACTGGTGCTTTGGGGTTACCTGGATAACCTGACGGGGAGTATGCGTAATTCCATTGTTGCCCTGGCGGTTTGGTTCACCATCGGGCTGGTATTGCTGTTTTATGTGCAGCGGGCAAGGACGTTACCACAAACTGTACCATCATGACACCATTCCAAAAGCAGGTTTCCATTCCGTTCGAGGGAGAACATCCCGAATCCATTCTACGGCAGATCCGGGAAATGAAACAGGAGGATGTTGACTGGAAACAGGGCCGGGCCTGGAGCCTTGTTTATTATGCCAACGAAGAGCACGATGCGCTTCTGAAAGCTGCACACAGCGAATTGTTCAGTGCCAATTACCTGAACCCGCTGGCCTTCCGCAGCCTTCACCGTATGGAACAGGAAGTGGTACATATGTGCGCCCACCTGTTGAATGGCGATGAACACAGCGTGGGTGTAATGACCAGTGGGGGCACAGAAAGTATCCTGCTGGCCATGTTCTGCTACCGCCAGCGGGCCAGGAAACTAACGCCCAGGATCACCCGCCCCGAAGTAGTGGCTCCGGTTACCATTCATCCTGCATTTGATAAAGCCGCTGAACTGTTCGGACTCACCCTTCGAAAAGCTGCAGCGGATGAGAACAGGAAAGCCGTTGCGGGCCGGATGGAATCGTTGGTCAATGCCAATACCATTTTGGTGGTGGCATCAGCGCCTTCCTATCCCAACGGGGTATTGGATCCTGTTACTGAAATTGCAGCCATGGCATCCCGGCACAACATCCCCGTGCACGTGGATGCCTGCATCGGTGGTTTCATGCTGCCCTGGGTGGAAAAATTAGGCTATAGTTTACCGTTATGGGACTTCAGGATACCCGGTGTTACCTCCGTTTCCGCTGATGCCCATAAATTCGGTTACGGGGCAAAAGGTGCGTCGGTACTGGTTTACCGGAACATGGATTATATGCAGCACCAGTTTGTTGTAACCACTGATTTCCCCGGAGGCATCTATATCTCTCCCACGCTGCTGGGTACCCGGCCGG
>CBFGLD010000214.1:0-5087 GCA_965649495.1 uncultured Flavihumibacter sp.
TATTGCTTCGCTCCAGCGAACAGCCCGACGGCAAATGGTGCCGCGTGAGTATCGCCACCCTGGAAGAAATGCAGCAATTCATCCGTATCCTGCGAAAATCCTGATGGCCCCACCACCCCGGAATTACATTCCGGGAAACCAGCCCCTACCCAGGTTTGCACGGAAAGGCCAGGGAACGGCTACCAGCACCAGGATAAACGCGATCAGGAACATCATAAAGGCCTTTTTATGCTGTGCAGCACCGGCCGAGGAAGGTTTTCCGGCTGCACGACCTACCGTGATGAAGATGATTACCAGCAGCATCGCCACCATATGTTCAACGGCAAAAAACCGGTCCACACTGTTCTTCATCACTTCACCGAATCCTTTGGCCTGGATATTTTTCAGTCCCCATGGACCAGCAAACCACTGGTAAAGTCCAACCAGCAGGGTTATGTGCGCGGAGATCATCAGGAAAAGATCCACCTTCCTGTCCCCCGCCGTATACCCGGCCCTGGAGGTCATACCCTTATAATGTTTTACGATCGCAATAAGTAAAAGGATGAAGATCACCCAGCGGAGAATACTGTGCAAATGCAAAAGTCCGTTGTACATATCAGTTGGTATTTAATGTAAGATTTTATGAAAGCAGGGGAATCAATCCACCCAATCGGCCACAAATATATTGGTATCACGGGTTCCTCCGTTATTGCGGTTACTGCAGAATACGATTTTTTTACCGTCGTAGCTGAACATCGCAAAAGCATCAAAACCTTTATCACGACTGATCTTTTTCATATTTTCCCCATTACCATCCACCATATAAAGGTTAAAGGGAAAGCCCCTTTTATATTCATGGTTGGAAGCAAACAGAATCCTCCGGCTGTCTGGCATAAAAACCGGGGCCCAGTTTGCCTGCCCCAGCCGGGTCACCTGCTTCACATCTGACCCGTCTGTATTGGCGGTATAGACTTCCATCCGCGTGGGAGCAACCAGGTGTTCTGCCAGAAGGCTCTTGTATTCCGCCTCCTCTTTAGCGTCTGCAGGGCGACTGGCTCGCCAGATGATCTTTTTGCCATCGGGACTGAACCAGGCTCCGCCATCATAGCCAACGGCATGGGTTATCCGCTTTTCTTTACCTGTATGCAGGTCCATGACATAAAGCTCCAGGTCGCCATCTTTGTCGCTGGTGTAAACCATCAGCCTTCCATCGGGAGAAATGGTTGCTTCTGCATCGTATCCTTTGGCGTGGGTAAGTTGTTTAACGATCTTACCGCTGGTATCGGCCATAAAAATATCATAGGAACTATACAGCGGCCATATATAACGGTTACCATATTTGCTGCGGTCCGGAACCGGCGGACATTCTTCACCGCCCAAATGCGTGGAAGCATATACGATATGTTTGCCATCAGGCAGGAAAAAGGCGCAGGTGGTCCTGCCTTTCCCGCTGCTTACCAGCTTAGGCACGAAAGCTTCATCTGCCGCTGTGGGGATCTTCCCGATATAGATCTGGTCACAAGGGATCCCTTCTTTCTGGCTGGTCTTTTGGTAAACCAGGTATTTGCCATCATAGCTGAAATACGCTTCTGCATTATCACCGCCGAAGGTCAGTTGCCTCAGATTGGCGAAATGGGTTTCCTCGGGGTAATGCATGGTATCAGCCTGCACGGGTTGGTAAGGAGTTGCAATACCGGGTACAAAAAATAAAAGGGCAGCTTTAAAACAGAGAATGCCAAAATAAAAAGCCTTTGTCATAAGTGGTCAGTCAAATAAATAACAAATGTATTGGTATAAGTTCATTTTTTGCGAAAACCATAGCTTTGGAAAATGAAAACAACGCTTATCCTTTTCGGAACTGCCTGTTGCCTGTTCCTCGCATCCTGTGATTCGCAGGATCCCACCGGGGAAAATGAAACGGCCCGGAATGCTGCTATCCTGGAGGCCGCACCATTCCGGTCAATCACAGACAGTATCCGCAACGATCCGAAAAATACGGGTCTGTACCTGCGGCGGGCTTCATTGCTGACCCAACAGGGCGAGCACCCGCTGGCCTATGCGGACCTGGAAAAAGCCTGGGGCACAGAACCCTCCGAAGAAATCGGTGAAATGATGGTAAACTCCCTTTTCATGGCCGGGAATAACGAAAAGGCCCTGGCGCTGCTCCAGGATCTGACGAAGCGCTTTCCCGAAAACACCAACCTCAAACGACGGATGGGAGAAGCCCAGCTGCAGGGTGGGCAATACGACCAGGCCCTGGCATCCTTTGACAAACTGATCGCAGCAGATTCGCTGGACTTTGAAGCGTATTATGAAAAGGCCCTGCTGTACCTGGAAAAGCGCGATACCCCAATGGCCATCAGTAACCTGGAAACCTCTTACCGGATCCAGCCTTTGCAACTCACCGCTTTGTTACTGGCCAATATATATGCCGAAACCCGCGATCCCCGATCCCTGCTGATGGCCGACCTGGCAATGGAAAGGGATTCTTCGGGTGAGCGGGTAGATCCTGTTTTCATCAAGGGGATCTATTATGCCAATATTGGAAATACCACCCGTGCGCTGGAACAATTTAACAAGGTGATCGCTATGGACTGGAAATTCCACGAAGCCTATATTGAAAAGGGTATCATCTACTTTGAACAAAAAAACCTGGATGAGGCCTTGCAGCAGTTCAAGCTGGCTTCAACGGTTTCCAACACTTATCCCGATGCCTATTACTGGCAAGGGCGTTGTTATGAAGCTTTGGGCAAAAAGGAAGAAGCCCTCACCAATTACGGCAGGGCTTATGCGCTGGACAGAAACTTTACGGAGGCCGTTGAAGCGGCTGCCAGGGTAAAGGGTTCCATGGGCCGGTAGCGCAACCCGATCAGCTAATTTTCCTATCTTCCCGCTATGATCATTGCACCTTCCTTACTAGCTGCCAATTTCCTCAACCTGGAGTCAGAATGCCAGATGCTGAACGAAAGTGAAGCCGACTGGTTTCACCTGGATGTGATGGACGGGCGATTTGTCAATAATATCAGTTTTGGTCTTCCGGTGATCCAGCAAATCCGAAAGGCTACCACTAAAATGTGTGATGTGCACCTGATGATCGAGGAACCGGAGCGATATGCGGAAGCCTTCAGAAATGCCGGGGCCGACATACTCACGGTACACCTGGAAGCCTGCAGGCACCTGCACCGGAATATCCAGCAGATCCGGGAACTGGGCATGCTGGCAGGCGTTGCCATCAACCCGCATACTCCCGTCCAGTTGTTACAGGACGTATTATATGAAATCGATGTGGTGCTGGTGATGAGTGTGAACCCGGGTTTTGGCGGGCAAAAGTTCATCCCCCACACCTATGAGAAGATCCGGATGCTGCGGCAGAAGATCGACCAGATGGGCCTGAATGTGAAGATCGAGATCGACGGTGGCGTTGACCTCTCCAATGCTAAGACCCTGGCGGAGGCGGGAGCTCATATCCTGGTGGCAGGAAGCGCGGTATTCCATTCACCCGACCCTAAAGCCACCATATCTTCCCTGAAACATATCCTACAGTAAGTTCCCCTGTTTATGCTTTCACCCGCGGCCAGACAACAAGTTTTACCATTACTGATACTGCTTGCCTGTTTCTTTAATGCATCACTGGCTTTTGCGCAGGAGAAATCTGCGGTTATACATGGCCGGGTGGTGGACGAAAAGGAACAACCCCTGGCCGGGGTTACAGTCGGCATCCTGGGCAAGCAGGGCGGCTTGCGCACGAACGACAGCGGCCGTTTTCGGGTAACCGTGCCTGCGGGGAAGGCCATAGCCCTGGTATTTACCCATACGGGATACAAAACCAATCAGCAAAATTTCCTGCTGAACAATGGTGAAGAAGAAAGGATATCCATCCGGATGGAAAAGGGAACCACTGAACTGGAAACGGTAACGGTAACCGATGAACGCAGCAGGCGGGAGGCCGGGCTGATAAATATCAATCCCCGGCAGGCCATCAATATTCCAGCCCCCGGCGGAGGGATAGAAAACCTGCTCAAAGTATTTGTGGGTTCCAATAACGAGCTTACCAGCAATTATAATGTCAGGGGAGGCAGTTACGATGAGAACCTTATTTATGTAAATGATTTCGAGATCTACCGGCCCTACCTGGTAAGAAGCGGGCAGCAGGAGGGATTAAGTTTTATCAATCCCGAAATGACCCGAAGTGTCAATTTCTACAACGGCGGTTTCCAGGCACGTTACGGCGACAAACTATCATCCGTACTCGACATCCAGTACAAGAAGCCCAAATCCTTTGGCGGTTCAGCTTATATCAGCCTGTTGGAACAGGGATTGCAACTGGAAGGAAGTAGTGCCTCCAACCGATTCACCTGGCTCATTGGTGCAAGAAACCGAAGCAATCGGAACCTGCTCAGCAGCCAGGAAACCAAGGGCAACTATGTTCCCTCCTCTGCAGACCTCCAGGCACTGCTCACCTGGCAGTTCCGGGAAAACTGGTCGGCCGAACTGTTGGGCAACATATCCTCCACCCGCTTCCGGTTGCAGCCGGAATTCAGCCAGCCATCGGCTGCCGTGTTCTCCCCCTTTTTCTCGGCCAACCTGGGGCTCGACATCTATTTTGAAGGCAGGGAGGAAGACAGGTACCGCACCAATATGGTGGGGCTTTCGGTGATCCATCAACGCAGAAAAAATGTCCGGCTCAAATGGATGGCATCGCGCTTCAGCAACCGGGAGAACGAATCCATCGATATTACCGGTGCTTATCTTTTTGGCGAAAGGTCTTTTGACCGCAGCAAGCCGGAATACGGACTGATCGTTAACCCCATGGGAGCCGGCATCTTCCAGAATTATGCCCGCAACCAGCTGGAAGTGGAGGTATGGAATGCGAGCCACAAAGGCAGCTGGGATCACGGCAACCATTACTGGCAGTGGGGTGTGGGGGCAGACCACCAGCGGGTAAGCGACCAGTTAAGGGAATTTGAATACCAGGATTCGGCGGGATATTCCCTGCCCTACCAGCCCGGCCAGCTGTCCCTTTTCAAGACCTTGCGGTCATCGGCAGATTTTTCGGTTAACCGTTTCAGTGGTTACCTGCAGGATAATATCAGTTTTGGTGATTCTTC
>CBFGLD010000215.1:0-5071 GCA_965649495.1 uncultured Flavihumibacter sp.
AAAATGATGGGGTCAGGCTACTTTTTTGACAAATAATCTCACTGAATTGATGGCAAGTACAACATCACTCAACCCCATCAGCAGCGCCCCGAAGGTTGGCGTAAGAAAACCAAAAGCTGCAAACGGTATGGCGAGGATATTATAGGCAAAAGCCCATCCCAGATTCTGTTTGATGGTGAGCAGTGTATGTTTCCCCAGCCCCAATGCCAGGGGGAGTTGTTTCAGTCCGTTGTTCATCAGTACCACATCAGCAGTTTGCATGGCAACCTGCGCGGCATCACTAAGCGATATGCCGATAGTTGCTTTTGCCAATGCAGGTGCATCATTTATGCCGTCGCCAACCATTGCCGTTGGTTCTTGGGCACTCAGGCCGGCAATGATCTGTAGTTTTTCTTCGGGAGTTTTTTCTGCAATCACCTGGTCTATTCCCAGGCTTTTTGCCAGGGCCTCTGATTTCTCCTGCCTGTCGCCGCTGAGCAGCAGGGTACGGACATTTTTTGCATGCAGGTAATTGATAACGGTTCGTGCTTCGGGCCTGATCTCATCCCTCACATCAATCCAGCCCAGCAACTGGCCATTCCGGATGATGTAAACATTGTGGTGGTCCTCTTCGGTTAGCCCCGCTGCTATGGCGTAAGAAGCGGCCCAATATTCATCCCCCTCTTTACTGATGGCATGCATGCCTTTACCTTTTACTTCTTCCACTTTTGCCCAGCGTAGATCACTTCCTCCTTTAAATGCTTTAGTGATACTTTGCGCGATGGGGTGGTTAGAAAAACGTTCCAGGGAATAGGCGATGCGGCGAAACTCCTCATCAGCTACCAGGCTTTTATATTCTGACAAAGTAAAATTGCCGGTCGTCAGCGTTCCTGTTTTATCGAATACCACCTGCTTTACTTCTTTAAAGGCTTCCAGGGAAGTTGCGTTCCGGAAAAGAATGCCATTTCGTGCGGCACGTCCTAATCCAACTGCGATGGCAGCGGGTGTGGCAAGGCCCATGGCACAGGGACAGGCTACCACCAGCACTGCAATGCTGCGCATAAGCGCCGGCGTGAATTGTTGCAGGTATAAATAGTTTCCGGCAAAGGTCACCAGGGCAATGATAAGTACCACTGGAACAAAAATAGCACTGATCCGGTCTGCCAGTTTTTGTACCGGGGGCTTATCGCCCTGCGCTTTTTTGACCAGGTTGATGATATTGGCCAGCACCGATTGATCGGCTGCAGAAAGTACCACCGCTTTCACGGTTCCTTCCAGTAGCAGGCTGCCACCAATGATCTTGTCCTTCGCTTTCTTTTCAACCGGAAGGCTTTCCCCGGTAATAATGGCTTCACTTACCCTGGCGTCGCCCCAAAGGATTTTAGCATCGGCAGGAACCTGCTCGCCGTTTTTTACCAGGATCAGGTCGCCGCTCTTGAGCTGGGTGTTCTCTATGGGGAATATTATTTCCTGGTGTTTGTCGTCAAATGCGATCATGTTAGCCATGACCTTTTGACTTTTGGCCAGTTTATTCAGTTCCCGCTGGGTACTTTGAATGGATACGTCCTCCAGGTAATTGCCAAAAAACACGAGGGTGATAATGCTGGCCGAGGTTTCGTAAAAAAGGTATTGATCTCCCTGGCCCATCAGGGTTCCGATCAGGCTGTAAACAAAGGCTGCGGTGGAGCCGATGGCGATCAGCACGTTCATGTTGGGGGCACCAGTTCCCAGGCTCTTTATGGCACTGCGGCCGAAAAAAGACATCCCGACCAGGTATACAGGTAAACAAAGTGCCAGTTGTACCCAGGGATTCATCAGCCAGTGCAAGTGTAATCCCGGTATCATATGCAGCATCAACAGCGCGGTAAAAGGAAGACAGATCAGGAGGTAACGAAGGTATTTGTTCATAGGAGCCTTACCCGTGGAGGTTGGCTGTGCAATTTTTTCATTTACTACTTTATAGCCCAACGATTCAATGCCCTTGCTGATTTTTTTGCTGTGTTCTTCGTCCAGTTCAACTACTTCAAAATGTACGTCGCCATCAATCGGATTGACCTTCACATTGCTCATGCCCTCTTTTTCCAGGTATTTGGTAACACTAAGGGCACAATTGGCGCATGTCATTCCTTCTACTTTCCAGTTAACGGATTCCTTTGCTTTCATCTTTTCCTGTATTTGCACATACAAATTTAAGGATACTAGTCCCCAACCTCTATCCCTACACTAACAAAAAAAGATACCCTGTTGCAGGGGGTTGTGTAATTTTGCCGAAATGCGGTGGACTTTTACTCATGCACAATTACCGGAAATTGCCACAAGCCTGCTCATCGAACTGGGCAACTACAGGTCTGTTGCCATTAGCGGGCCAATGGGAGCCGGCAAAACTACCCTGGTGCACGCGCTCTGTGATGCGCTGGGAGTAAAAGACGCCGTGGGAAGTCCAACTTTTTCCATCATCAATGAATACCATTCACCCCAGGGCCCCGTTTATCATATCGATTGTTATCGCTTGCGTGATGAAGAGGAAGCCGTTGACGCGGGAGTGGAAGATTGCCTGTACAGTAATAGTTGGTGTTTCGTGGAATGGCCTGAAAAGATTCCTCACCTGTTCCCGGAAAATACGGCGAGGCTATTCCTGGAAGCCCTGCCTGGTGGAACACGTGTGCTAACGTTTTAATTTGTAATTTCCCATCCCTTTTAAGAGCCAAATGACCCAGCAAAAACCTTATATCAGCACCTCTTTCAGTTATGAAACACTTGAAGAGACCCTGGATGTAAAACCCAGGGGCGCGCAATTGCATATCGGGATCCCCAAGGAAATCGCCTTCCAGGAAAACCGCGTAGCACTAACCCCTGATGCAGTAGGTGTGCTGGTTAGTAATGGCCACCAGGTGGTCATTGAACATAATGCGGGGGATGCAGCCCATTACCGCGACAAGGATTACAGTGAGGCCGGCGCCAGGATCGTGTACGATAAGGCAGAAGTTTATAAGGCACCCATACTGGTCAAGAGCGCTCCAATCATTGAAGAAGATATCTGTCACCTGCAACCGAACCATATCATTATTTCACCCATGCACATCGGCTTGCTGAAAGCCGAACTGTTGGAGAAAATGATGGATAAGCGGATCACTGCCCTGTCATTTGAGAACCTCAAGGATGAAAACGGCACATTCCCCATCGTAAGGAGCATGAGTGAGATAGCGGGTAGTGCGGTAATGCTGATAGCCGGACAATACCTGAGTTCGGCCAATCATGGAAAAGGCGTGTTGCTCGGGGGGATCTCCGGCATTCCTCCTACCAAGGTCATCATCCTTGGTGCTGGTATTGTGGGCGAATATGCGGCCCGTGCAGCCATGGCGTTGGGGGCTTCCGTGAAGGTTTTCGATAACAGCGTATACCGGCTCAAGCAGATGCAGGATAATATTGGCCATCGCTTATGGACCTCGGTCCTGGAACCGAAAATACTGGCAAAGCAGCTCAAGACCTGTGAAATTGCAGTGGGTACACTTAAGAGCAGTAGCGGCCGTGCGCCTATAGTAGTTACGGAAGAGATGGTGAGCAATATGCGGCCAGGTAGTGTGATCATCGACGTTAGTATTGACAGCGGCGGCTGTTTTGAGACCTCGGAAATTACCAGCCACGAACATCCTATCTTCATGAAATATGGCGTCATACATTATTGTGTGCCCAATATTCCGTCCGGCTTTGCCCGGACAGCTTCCCATGCCATCAGTAATGTGTTGATGCCACTGTTGCTGGAAGCTTCCGAAGCAGGTGGCATCGAAAACCTCATCTGGCATAAGGTACACCTGCGCAGCGGTATTTATCTCTTTAAAGGAGCGCTTACGCATTTCCATCTCAGCCAGCGGTTTAACCTGAAGTATACGGACCTGAACCTGCTGATAGCCAGCAGGCGGTAGTCGGGCTTTCCCTGTATCACTTATAATCCATCACGCTAAGCACTTCATGGCAAAACCCATACTCCTGAGGATCATTACTGCTTACTATCACCAGTTTTTCACGGGTATGTAGCGATATGAGCTCCTGGTACAGTTCAATACCATTGGCATCCAGGTTGGTACAGGGTTCATCCAGTAACAGGAGGGGCGTATCGGAAAAAATGGCCTGGGCCAGTTTTACGCGTTGTTTCATGCCGGAGGAATAATAGCGGATCTGCTTATCTGCCGCTTTGCCCAGTCCAACCAGGTCCAGCATCTGCTCAATAGTGTATTGCTTTCGCAAAGGTTTAAAACCATTATGGAATTGAAGGAATTCGCGGGAGGTCATTTCTTCGATCAGTTCCAGGTAAGGGGCAGCTATAGATAAAAACCGGTACATGTTTTCCGGATCAATGACAACATCTTCCGCCGTGTAGCGGATACTGCCTGCCGAATGACCCACCGCACCGGCAATAACCTGTAACAGGGTGGATTTTCCGGATCCGTTTGGCCCGGTGATGGCATAGGATATTCCTGAATTAAAGTGGTAGCTGAAGCCCCGGAATATCCATTCGCGGTTATAGCGTTTGCCCGTATCAGAGAGAGATATCGTCATCCGTACTGCCTTTGGTAAAGCGCTTGATAATACCCCTTCCGCTTTCCCGCACAAAGGTTACGATTTCATCGCGCTCGTCGGTGGCACTGAATTCCTCTTCAATGTACTCCAGTGCCTGCGAAGTGTTCATCCCCTTATTATACAGAATGCGGTAAATATCCAGGATATGATTGATCCGGTCTATATTAAATCCCCGGCGCTTGAGGCCTACGGAGTTTACCCCGGCATACGAGAGCGGGGTACGGGCAGCCTTAATATAGGGAGGCACGTCCTTGCTCACCAGGGAACCACCGCTTACAAAAGCGTGCTGGCCGATCTGTACAAACTGGTGTACCGCGCTGACCCCGCCAATTATGGCCCAGTCGCCAACAGTCACGTGCCCGGCCATCTGGACATTGTTACTCATGATGACATTGTTTCCTACAATGCAGTCGTGGGCCAGGTGGCTATAGGCCATAATCAGGCAGTTTTTGCCCACTGGGGTTTTGCCGCGATCCTTGGTACCCCGGTTGATGGTCACGAATTCCCGGATGGT
>CBFGLD010000216.1:0-5039 GCA_965649495.1 uncultured Flavihumibacter sp.
GGCAGTTCATAATTGAGGTGCACCGACGGCCCGCGGCGACCAAAATGAAACATTGCATGATCATTATCCTTTACTGCGGTAGCACTAGCTGTGATGGCCGTTCCGCTGGCCCGAAGGGTGGTTAGGCGCGCAAACTCCGGCCCTGTGCGGGTGATTCCCTGCAAGTCAACTTTTACATAACCCGGCCCCTGCACCTTCCAACTGCCCAGGCGCATGCTGCGATGGGAGGATGGTTCCAGGTTCAGCAGGCGCGAGGCACCGGCAATGCTCACCCGGATTCGGCTGCTGCCCGCAGGTAGTTCCAGGTCGGCATCCAGTTGCACCATGCCTGACCGGGCTACCCAGAAGTAAATACTGAAAACAGAACTTTCGCTGGTCCACCGGCCGATACCGGTAGCGGTTAGACCATCCCGCGAGGCACTGTCTTTGGTGGAAAGGAATGTGTTTCCGGCCAGCGGTATAAACAACGTGGAGTCATTCCTGTTAGCCTGCGTGTGCAACCCCAACAGTAACAGCAGCAGGGGTAACAATGGTTGGATCGGTTTCATAGCCCCTAAAATAAACCAGCTGGTTGTTCCTGCAACAGGCAACCGATTGCGGGATCCTCGGGAATTTATCGGGATGCCAGGTCCAGTTCCCGGATGCGGTGTTTATAGGCTGCTGGGTAGAGTATGGCCTTAACCGGCCCGTCCAGCCCTAATTTCCTGGTGATGCGGTAAACCGGCACCAACGGTAAGAGCCAAACGAAGTTCCCGAAATGCAGCAATTCTTTTACCCGCGCGGGCACCAGCAATTTCTGGCATTCCAGCAGGATGCGGTACCGGGCCGGGCCCAGGTGTTTTTTGTACTGCCCAAAAAGATCGGCAGAGTAGGGGCCATACTCCAGGTTTTCTGCCAGGTGCACTTCTCTTTCGGGTAACCATGCCTGGTAAGTTGCCGGGAGGCCTTTTATTCCCATGCCCGTCCCCACCCGGTAAAATACTTCGTACACGGCTTCTTTTTCCTCCTGCAGCAACGGCCGCTCCAGCAATTCGTAGGCACGGATGCTGTAATAGATCAAGAGGTAAAGCACGTCGCGGTATGCACGGTTGGGAATGGTCTCTCCGCGCCGGGTTTCTACCGTTGCATGGATCTTTCGGATGTTCTCAATGGTTTGGCAGGCCTCCTGCTCCGTGCTGAAAATGATCCGCTTTGCAAATGCGGCCGTGGTAAATAAACGCCCCAGCGGGTCACCAGGCAGCTTGCCCGTGAAGTACAGCCAGTCCACCTCCTTGTTGAGCGCAAACTCGGCCGCAGCGCCGGCAAATACCATCAATACCGTATCACTCCTGCCCCATACCCGGCGCACTATGGAATCCGATGCTACATACTGTTTCATCTGTTGTCTCCTGCAATGGCTTTTAATACCTGAGGTCCGCCAGCATCAGGTCAATCTTATCCCCCAATTCTCCCACACCAACGGCGGCCCAAATGATGAAAACACCCACCAGCACTTTCACGAACCAGGGAATGGGAACTCCCGTCCACTCCTTTAACCGGTTGGCAGCCGGTGGAATGAAAAGTAAGGAGAGGACTACGATGAAGATCCCGAAAAAAGGATCGTTTCCCCAAAAGGTATTCACGACGCCGATGGCCAGGAACAGGATGCCAAACAGCCAGCCGGCCAGGCTGCCGGGATGGAATGAGTAGGTCATAAGAGATCTTTAATCGGGTTATAAATAAGTTTAAAAGTGCTTTGAATGACAAAGTAAATGCATGTACTTTGAATTTCAAAGCAAATGGTAGCATTTTTTTTAGCGCCGTGGCTTAACAAAAATTTTAAAGGGTTCTTCGTATTTTATGGATATGAAACGGTGCTTGCAATGGGTGCCCGTAGTGGTACTGGTCCTCTTAGCGATGGTGGCAACCTCCGCACAGGGATACTGCCGGCCGGCTCCCGCGGAAAGGGTGTTGGAGGGAAGCACCCCCTGTGACGACTATACCCGTTCCATACTGCTGCTGCCCCAGGGTCCTGCGGTGGATTTCATCCGCTGGAAACTGGTCCTGCAGGAGCAGCGGGAGGGGAGTGGCAGTTTCGTTCTTCACCTGCAGTACGGGGAATCGCAGCCCAATACGCTGGGCTTCTGGAACGGCGGCCACCACAAAATGCTGCAGGGCTCTTATGCAGTGCAGCCGATGGCAGCCTCCGGAATCCGGACCCCGGTTTACCGCCTGGTTACCTCTCTTCCGGTGACGTATATCCACCTGGCGGAACTGGCGCCGGGATTGTTTCACCTGCTGGGGGCCGACGGGCATTTACTTCGCGGCAACGGGGGATGGAGTTTTAACCTGCACCAGGTAAACAAGCCGGGCGGCAGCGGGGCATCGCTTTTGCCGCTTACCGCTTCCGCGGGGCCCTTGCCCCGTGCGCTGTGGAGCCCCGACTCCATCCTTGCAAAAGGGCCCGAAGCCCTGGTACTGGAAGGCAGGTCACCCTGCATCGAGATAGCCGCCGCGTATTCTATCCCCGTTACGCCCCAATGTTTCAAGATGAAATGGCTGATTCGTTTCCTGGTGGACCCCCTGACCGGTAAGCCATCCCATTTCCAGATGAAAAAAGTGGGTAGCAGGGTATCGGATACACAAGGCCGTTGGTCGGTCACACGGGGGCTGCCGCACGACCCCGACCTCCTCTTGCTGAACCTGGAACCCTCCGATGGAAGTCCACCCATTACTTTGTTCCTGGCCGACAGGCAGGTGGCCTTCTTCCTGGATGCCGGCCATCGCCTGCTGCCCGGCAACGCCGATTTCAGTTACACCCTCAACCGCCGCCTTTGATCCTGGCCATGGGCCACTCGGTTAAATTTTCGTATTTTAAAAGATGAATACCAAACAACTGCTTCCCGCTTTTATTATCGTGGTGACCGCCCTGTCCGCCTGCGGCGATACCCGCCGGGCAACCGCGGAGAACTCCGCCGACAGCACGGTTTTCCAGCCTCCCGTAGTAACACTCATTCCCACCGATACCTTTCACTTCAACAACTTCGTGGATTGCAATATGGCCGAAGCCTGGGTCGGGGATACCTTTCGCATCTTTCCCGGCAAATACGGGGAAGACCCGGTATGGGGAGCGGCCCATGATCTGAAATTCTCCAGCGGCCGGAATGCCGATGAAGCGTTCAGCAATCCCGCTTCGGCTTATATCGCCCCTGCCATGCCTGCCAATGTTCCCCCGGGCCGCCAGGGTCTGCACGGTGCCGTTTGGTTTGAGACCATCTACCAGCAACCGGCAGATGCCAGCGGTAAAACGCTTTACGCCATTTACCATAATGAAAACTATCCGGAAACCCTCCCCTACGATTCGGTTACTGGAGAGGGTTATATTGATGCAAAATGGCCACTGGGCCTCACCGAGCGGATCACTCCGGCCGCAGTATGCCGCATCGGTATCATGAAATCTACCGATGGGGGCTGGAGCTGGGAGAACAAAGGCCTCTTCCTGGAAGACAAGCAGCCGCGCATGATCCTCAAACCGCACAACACTTCCAAGACCTTTGCCGGTGGAGTGGGTGACCCCTCGGCCGTAGCCGTGGGCGATTACCTGTATTTGTTTTACGGCGAATACGGGTACCCGGGAGTCTACGATTCTGCGAACTATAGGCCGGAACTGGAATGGGGAGGGCAGTGTATCAGCGTGGCGCGGATAGCCCTTAGCGACCTCGACGACCCGCAGGGGAAGGCCCGCAGGTGGGACGGGCAGGGCTTTAATGCACCCTGGGACGGCACCGGCAAACCCGTGGCTTCCCTGCAGATCCCTGCTGCTGAAGGCGGTGGACCGGCCTCTTCTCCAACAGGCGGCTTCCACTGGGGGCCTTCCGTCAGCTGGAACGAATACCTGGAATGCTGGGTCATGACCATGGGAAGGGTGGAAGGGCAGTCCTGGATCGGGGATGAATTGTATATATCGTTTAATCCAAACCGTGACCTCGGCAATGCTGCTAACTCCCAGGCATGGACGAAACCACAAAAGCTGCTGGAAAAACCCGGTCATGTCCTGTGGTATCCCTCCCTCCAGCCCATGAATTCGGAAGAAGATATCAAGGGAAAGCGCACCAGCCTGCGCCTCGGAAAGCGTGCCCGCCTGTTCTTCAAGTATTCAAACCTGGGGAAATATTTTTCAACCTACGTGGTGGAGTTTGAACATGGAAGCAGCAAAAATTAAGGAATACTGGAACCGTAACGCAGAGGCCTGGACGAAATTATCGCGCCAGGGTTATGATCTCTACCGCGACCAGCTCAATACCCCCGCATTCCTGGAGCGGCTGCCACCGGTGGCCGGGTTGGCGGGACTGGACATAGGTTGCGGGGAAGGGCATAATACCCGGCTCCTGCAACAACTGGGTGCACACCTGCAGGCTATCGATATTTCCGAAGTCTTTATCCGGGAAGCCCGAAGCTTTGACGGCAAACCGGGGATCAGTTATACCGTTGCCAGCGCCGAGGATCTCCCCTTTGAAAACGAAAGTTTTGATTTTGCCACCTCCTTTATGTGTTATATGGACCTGGCAGATCCTGCCAGGGCGATGCAGGAAGCCTGGCGCGTGCTCAAACCCGGCGGGTTCCTGCAGTTTTCGATTACACATCCCTGTTTCAATACTCCCCGCCGGCGAAACCTGCGGGATGCCTCGGGAAACACCTATGCCATTGAAGTGGGTGACTACTTCAGCAAGGCGATGCGGGTGGAGGAATGGATCTTTGGCGCCGCACCGGCAGAGTTGAAAACGGGCATGGAAAAGTTCCGCATCCCTACGTTCTTCCGGACCCTGTCGGATTGGATAAACTTCCTGCTACAGGCGGGTTTTGTCCTGGAAGATATCTGGGAACCCTGTCCCTCGCAGGAGGTGCTTTCCCGCTACCCCTACCTGCAAGACAGCAGCGTAGTGGCTTATTTCCTGCACCTGCGGGGCCGGAAACCATTGTAACCGATCGGTACAAAGCATCGTCCAAGCAATGATGGAATTACCAGCCATACTTTTTTTCCGGTGCCTGGTCTGCCTGGT
>CBFGLD010000217.1:0-5001 GCA_965649495.1 uncultured Flavihumibacter sp.
CACCGGCAGGTAGGCCTGCTGGGTTTTGGTAATATTCTCGCCCGCTTTCTGTGCCGCAGTCACCAGTACTGCCCGGTGGCCGTTCAGCCGCGTGATGTGTTTCTGCTCTTCGTAACCAAAGGCCACATCGGCCACGTCCTCCAGGTAAACGATGTTCCCATTGGCAGCAGACACTACCGTCTTACGGATCTCTTCCAGGTTTTGGTACTTGCCACTGGTCTTCACGTTGAAACTTTTGGTGCCCCCCCGTATGCTGCCCCCGGGGATATTGGCCGCTTCACTTTGTATGCTGGCCAGCACCAGGTTCATAGGTATTTTCAGCTGGGCGATCTTTTCGAGCCGCAGGTTCACCCGAACCACCTGTTCGGGTACTCCCCAGTGTTCTACCTTTTTAAGGGCCGCGATCTTTTCCAGCTCCTCTTTCAGGTCCTCGGCGGCCTGTCGCATTTTTTCGGGTGATGCATTCTCCGATACCAATGCCAGTTGCAGCACGCTCACATCGGTGGGTGAGATCTTGTTGACCTCCAGGCTGTACAGGTCCTGCGGCAGCTCTGACCTTATGGCATTGATCTCGCGCACCAGCTCCTGGTACTTATTCTCCACATTACTGCCGTATTTATATTCCACGGTCAGCACGGCCACACCGTCATCGATCCGGGTTATAATCTTCTTCAGGTTCTCCAGCTCACTCACCCTCTTCTCGATGGGCTTTACCACCAGCTCTTCCATGTCACGGGGACTGGTACCGGGGTACACCACGATGATGGGATACATGGGCGGGTTGATCTCCGGGTCTTCGGCCCGCGGCATGGTGAACAGGGTGGTGACGGCTACCGCTATGACCATCAGCACCACCACCAGCGTAAACTGGTAGTTCCGTACAAAAAATGAAGTGATACGCATAAGATTCGGTTAATGGTTGCTGTTGTTATTCGGTTACGGTGATGGTACTCTGGTCATTGAGATAGGGACTTCCGCTGCTGACAATATAGGAGTGCCCCTCCAGCCCCTGGCTGATATAAGCAACCTGGTCACTGATGGAGTGGATGGTTACGGGCACCTTTTTGACCGTCTTGCGGTCGTCGCTTACAAATACATACCCTTTTCTGCCATCGGCCTCCAGCAGTGCTTCGTAAGGGATACTGGTACCGGTTACCGGTTTTTTAGGATAGATGCGGGCCCGGCCAAACATTCCCGCCGCCGGTTGCAGCTGACCGGTACTAACGGCGATCTCTATCGGAAAAGTGCCGCTGGCGGGATCTGCTGCCAGCGCTTTCTTGCTGATGCGGCCCTGGAGCTGCTTTCCGGGGTAGGCGTCGGTCTCAATAGTGGCCCGGTCGCCGGTTTCCAGTTGCGACCACTCATGGTCCGGCAGGCCGATGCGCAACACCCATTCCGCGCTGCCGCCCGAACTGCCCATGAGCAGCACCGGCTGCCCCGGTGCCGCGATCTCCCCTTCGTTGCTGCTTCGGCGGGTAATGATGCCGTTTGCGGGTGCATATATCCGTGAGTATTGTTCATTGAAGCGCACCTGCTGCATGCCCTGCCGCGCTATGTCCAGCGCCGTGCGGGCATTCTGGACCTGCTCCAGGGTGGCCACACTGTCGGCGTACAGGTTCTGCGCCCGCTGGTAATCGCGCTCCGCCTTTTCGATCGATAGCTGCACCTGCTGAACCTGCGCCGCGATCTCGGTGGGCTTCAGCGTTGCCAGCAACTGCCCTTTACGAACCCGGTCGCCCTCGCGCACCAGCACCTGGCTGATGACCCCACCCGTCTTGAACGACAGGCGGGCTTCTTCTTCGGTATAAAAACTTCCCGATGCCTGGATGGCTGCTTCACTGGTATCCTGCCGGATGGCGATCAGCTTAACCGGGATGGCACCCGAAGGAATGCCTGGCTCTTTTTTACCGGCACCGGTTGTGCATGCCTGTAAGACTAGGGCGGTAACCGCCGTGATAACTATTTTGTTCATCTGGATAAGTTATTATGGGTGGATGGGATAAGTGGCTGTTTGTCTTTCGTGCTCTGCCAGGGCCGACAATACCTGGTAGTACTGTATGCTGGCCTGCAGTTCCGCATTGGTGAGCTGGTTGCGGGCGTCGAGGAATTCGATGAAACTGTTCACCCCCTCGCGGTAGCCGCGGTCGATCAGTTTGAAATATTGCTGCGAAGCGCTTTCCTGCTTGCGGGCAGAATGGTAACGACTCACCGCGGTGACCAGGTTATTGCGACTGGTCATTGCCGCCAGTTGCAGCTGTTCGCGGGTCAGGGTATCCTGCAGGGCGATGGAACGGGCATCCAGCCTGGATTGCTCCACCTTGTACAGGTTGCGCTTTCCCGTGAAAATCGGGACCTTGAACTGTATGCCTCCCAGGTAATAAAAGGACTGGTCGTTGACCCTGAAATCAAAACCCTGGCTGGCCAGGTCCAGGAAGGCGTTGACCCGCGGTATGCGGAAAGATTCATTCATTTTCTGCGACTGCCGGTTGATGGCTGCCGCCAGGGAAAGGGTCTTTAACTCTTCCCTGCGGCTGATGTCCGCTTCGGTTAGGGTTGCCAGTGAGGGGGGCAGTTCTTTGCCCGTGGTGACCTCGTGCATTATACTGTCCTGCAGGGGCTGGTTGAGCAGGAAATTGAAATAGGCCTTTGCATTGCTGCGATCCGACAGGGCGGCCTGAAGGCGACTTTCCACCTGCACCACTTCGCTTTCGGCCCGCGCAATGTATGCCGGCAGGCCCTTGCCGTTGGCCAGCAGCGACCGGTTCACGCGCAGGTTCTCTTCCACCACCTGTAACGCATTCCGGTGGATGCGGATCGCTTCTTCGGCTGCACAATACTGGTAGTAAGCGTGTTTCACCTCCTTTACCAGCTGCCGGTGGTAGGTCTGCACTTCGTTCTCCCGCAGCGTCACCTGCAGCTCCTGTATCGACCGGTTGTACCGGAGGTCGGGCTGTACCAGCGGCATCACCGTCCGGATCCGCAGGTCGTAAAAGTTGTTGGGATTGAGCTGCTCACTTACATTCCCGATGGGCCGGAAGGCATTGGAACCCGTGAGCTCGTTCAGGGTCTTGTAAATGGGGTTCACCAGGTCGCCCACCGGGATCTCGATGGCCCGCCCCCCCTTCGACAAAGTGTACTGCCCCTCCAGCCAGGTGGTGGGCTGGAACAGGCTCCTGGCCTCGCGGAGACTGACCAGGCTTTTCTCCAGTGATATTTTTTTCTCCTGTAACACCAGGTTGCGGGCGCGGGCCTGTTCCAGGTAAACGGCGGGGATATCCTGCGAACGGGCTGGAACCGTCCCGAATAAAACGGCCGCCAGGATGCCCGCAAACAGGGGCGGCCGGTAATGGAATGAACTCATAGTGATGGTTTAATAATCGATGTATATATAATAAACAGTGTTCAGTCACTGTTCAAAAAAAATCAGAGTTTTTCCAGCATGGTCACAAAATTGCGGAAGCCGTTTTCCATCAGGTCGGCGGGTTGCAGGTTCACATCGTGGTAGGCCTTGCACCGCTCATTGCAATAAAGGGCACTCATTCCGTGTACGGCCGACCAGATCGTGAACGACAGGTACTCAATGTCCATCCCCTGGAACCTTCCCCGCTCCTGGCACTGCCGCAGCACCTGCTTGAGGAAATTGAGCGACTGGTGGCCCATATGCCAGTTCTCATCGTTTTCTTCGTGTTTGATGGGCGCATCCATAATGAACATGAGCTGGTAGAAGTCCTTGTTATTCCGCGCAAACTCCAGGTAGGTGTGGCCCAGGGCCTTCAGCCGCTCAAAGGGATCCTCCACATGCTGCAGGGGCTGCATCTTCTCCAGCATCCGCCGGAACCCCTCTTCGTGCAGGGCATGGAAGATCTCATCCTTGTCGCGGAAGTAGAGGTAAATGGTACCCGGACTGTATTCGATCTTCTCCGCAATGTTCCGGATACTGGCCTGCTCAAATCCTTTTTCCAGGAAGATGCTGCGCGCCGCATCCAGGATGAGCGAACGCATTTCTTCTTTTTCCCTTTGTTTCCGTTGCGTGATGGACATAACTTTTCTTAACCGGCAACAAACATACTGAACACTGTTCAGAATGCCAAGCTTTTGTTTTTCTTATTCAAAAAATTGCTGCGGGGCACCGGGTCGTACTCGTATTTCGGCTTGCTGCGCATGGTCAGATGGGTGGACTGTCCGTTGTACTGCTGGCAGGTGAGGAACATCACCCGGTTGTCTTCCGGGTGGCGGTATAACAGGTAGATCCGCTCCATCCGGGGTAAAGTGAAGAGATAATTATTGGCGCCTTTGGTTCGGATCACTTTCCATTGCTGTTCTTCAGCCAGGTTGGCCGCACGGGGTAAGAAAGCGCAACCGCCCACCTGGTAGGTCAGGCAATCGCCGTTGCTGCGTTTGATATAATACAGTGACCGGGGAAAGTCGGGGTCCAGGGATACTGCCGGCTCAAACACAAAGGTTTCGCAGGTGCCGGAGACGATACTGCCCCCATTTATAGTGAAACAGGTGGAGGGATCATCTGCCTCAGTACTGAAATAATAGACCAGCTTGTCCGAAGGTTGGAATTTGCCTCCCGCTATGCGGCATTTACTGCTTTTTGCAAGCTGTCTCTTTTGGATGGTCTGGGCGATTATTATGCTGATGGTAGTAAGGGCCAGCAGCACCAGGAATAGCTTTTTCATTGTTCTAAGGTTTCCTCAAAGCTACCACCAGCCTGCCCGCAGGCATAATTGATTCCCCGTTCCCCGCGCCAGCTCTTTGCCGGAAATGCGGCTTTCCTACTCCCGGCAGTGGCGGGTTTTCGGTATCTGCCAATTTTTTAATACGGGCAAACCGGATTTGCAGATTCTGCAATTATTCCTGCTGCCATTCTGAATTGCTGAGGAAAAAAACTAAGGAGCGGAACGGCCTGTCATCCCTCCGTTTTTGGCCGGTAAACCGCCAGTATCACCCCGCTGCCAAAGGTGCGTGTAGTAGTCAGCGCTAGGTCCAGTTGCC
>CBFGLD010000218.1:0-4997 GCA_965649495.1 uncultured Flavihumibacter sp.
CATGCTGGCAGGGGCGGGAGTAAGCGCTTTGGATGCGGGCGAAGTGTGGCACCTGCTGGACCAGCGCTTCGCGATGCCGCCCGTGATGCTGGAGGCTTCGGTATGGGAGCGCGCCAACCTTGACCGCTACAACGTGCTGGTGATGGTGGCGGGCAATTATTCGGCCTTCAACAAGGAGAAGCTGCGGGCCTGGGTGCAGGACGGCGGCACGCTGGTACTGATGGAAACGGCCATCAGCTGGGCCAAGCAGGCGGGGCTCGTGAACATGGGCCTGCGCAAGGCTGCGGCGGCGGTGGACAGCGGCAAGCTACTGCCCTATGTGAGCCGGCCCTATGTGGAGCGGGCGCAGCAGCTCAGCGGCGCCATCCTGGGAGGCACCATCGACCCGACCCACCCGCTGGGCTATGGTTATAGCAGCAAGGAGATCTCGCTGTTCAAGCAGAACGAAGTCTTTATGGAGCTGCCGAAGAACCCTTTTGCCGCCCCGGTGGTGTATGGGGAATCGCCCCTGCAAAGCGGCTTTGTGACCCGCCAGAACCGGGACGCGATCCGCAATACCGCGGGCGTGGTGGTACAGGCGGTGGGCGCGGGCAGAATCATCAGTATCTCCGAGAACACCAATTTCAGGGCCTACTGGCTGGGCGGCGCGCGATTGTTCATGAACGCCCTCTTTTTCGGTAACCTGATAGATGCGGGCTCGGCAAGGTGAGGGGCCAGGAATGGTTACGGGTTTGCCAGGGCGCTAGCCCTAAGTTATTAACAGGGTGAAAAGGCGGTATTTTGGTAGGGGCGGGAAGCGTATATTGCCGGCATATTCATTTACGTAGCTAAAATTTTTAAGTCATGATCAAACTTCAGGTAATCGGCAATCTCGGCCGGGATTGCGTGGTAAACAATGTGAACGGGAAAACGGTGATGAATTTTACGGTGGCCCATACCGAAAGGTATCGTGATGCCCAGGGAAACCAGCAGGAGCGCACCATCTGGGTGGACTGTGCCTACTGGTCGGACCGCACCGCGGTGGCGCCTTACCTGAAAAAGGGAACGCAGGTTTACGTGGAGGGAACTCCCGAAGTGCGTACCTATCCCAAGAACGACGGCAGCACCGGGGCATCCCTGTCGCTCCGTGTGCAGAACGTTCAGCTGCTGGGAACCAAGCAGGAAGGCCAGCAGGGCGGCTTCCAGCCGCAGCAGGGGGGTGGCTACCAGCAGGGTGGTGTGCCCCAGGGGGGACAGTCCTTCGGAAACCCCGCGCAGCAGTCTTACGGCCAGCCGTCGGTACCAGCGGGTGCCGACCTGGGAGATGTTCTGCCCTTCTGGCCCCTTCTGCTTCCGGGAAAAATAGAAGATTCAAAAGGTTGATCCGGACAGGGTCAACCTTTTTTTATTGTTTCTTTGCGGCATGCCAGAAACGATCTATTCCTACCAACAGTTAGCCGGGTTTACCCGCTCCATTTTTTTAGCCATCGGATGTTCCGAAGCAGATGCGGCCACCGCCACGGAGGTCTTGCTGAGTGCGGACCTGCGGGGGATCGACTCCCACGGTATTGCGCGGCTCAGTGGTTATGTGCGGCTCTGGGAAGCGGGGCGGGTGAATGCACGTCCGGATATCCGGGTGGTATATGAAACCCCCAGCACCGCGGTGGTGGACGGCGACAGCGGGCTGGGACTGGTGGTGGCGCCCTTTGCCATGAAAGTGGCCATGGACAAGGCGGCGGCGGTGGGAACCGGTTGGGTGAGCGTGCAGGACAGCAACCACTACGGTATTGCGGGCTGGCATGCCATGATGGCCCTGGAGCGCCAGATGATCGGCATCAGCATGACCAATGCCAGCGCCCTGGTGGCGCCTACATTTTCGGTGGAGCGGATGCTGGGCACCAATCCCATCAGCGTGGCCATTCCAGCCGGAACAGAACCCCCTTTTGTAGCCGATATGGCCACCACCACGGCGGCCAACGGCAAGCTGGAGATCCTGCAGCGGAAAGGAGAAGCTGCGCCGCTGGGCTGGATCCAGGACGGCCAGGGGAACAGCACCACAGACCCGCACGCACTGAAGCAGGGCGGTGCCCTGCTGCCGCTGGGGGGCGACCGGGAACACGGCAGCCACAAAGGCTATGCGCTGGGCGCCATCGTGGACATCTTTTCAGCCGTACTGAGCGGGGCCAATTACGGTCCCTGGGTGCCGCCCTTCCCCGCCTATGTGCCCATGCCCGCCGGCATGCCGGGCAAGGGGATCGGGCATTTCCTGGGCGCCATGCGGGTGGATGCTTTCCGCCCGGCAGCGGATTTTAAGGCAGATATGGACAACTGGATCCGGCGGTTCCGCTCGGCAACACCGGTGGAGGGGCAGGAGCAGGTGCTGGTGCCCGGTGACCCCGAACGCCTGCTGGAAGCGGAACGCAGGGAGGGAGGCATCCCCCTGCTGCCAGCCGTGGAAGCCGACCTGCAAACGCTTGCGCAGCGATTCGGGATTCCGCTGGAATGATGTAAATTCGCTGCCGCTTGCTGTGTTGGTGAATTAATAATCAAATCAAATTCTGAAACGGATGAAAGTAATGAAGTTCGGTGGCACCTCCGTGGGCAAGCCGGAACGTATGCACCAGGTGGCCCAGCTGATCACAGCAGACCAGGAACCCAAGATCGTGGTACTCAGCGCCCTCAGCGGCACCACCAATACCCTCGTATCCATCGGCGAAGCCCTGCTGAAAGGCGATAAGGACGGCGCCAAACAAATCATCGATAAGCTGGATGCGCACTACCAGCAATTCATCAACGACCTGCTGCAGGACGAGCCCTTGCGGCAGAAGGCCCGCGCCATCATCGCCGAGCATTTTGAATTCCTGAATATCATCACCAAAATATCCTTCAACGAAGCCCTCAACAAAGATATCCTGGCCCAGGGCGAACTGATGAGCACCAAGCTCTTCTCCCTGTACCTGGAGCAGCGCGGCATCCGCCACCTGCTGCTGCCGGCGCTGGACTTTATGAGCATCGACGAAAACGATGAACCACAGGTGGCTGCCATCCGCGCCAAACTGGTGCCTATCCTGGATGCGCACCAGGGCATGCCCCTCTTCATAACCCAGGGATATATCTGCCGCAATGCCCGCGGGGAAGTCGATAACCTCAAGCGCGGCGGAAGCGATTACACCGCCAGCCTCATTGCCGCCGCCGCCCACGGCAGCGTGTGTGAGATCTGGACCGATATCGACGGCATGCACAACAACGATCCGCGCGTGGTGAACAAGACCCTGCCCATCGAGCAGCTCAGCTTTGAAGAAGCAGCCGAGCTGGCTTACTTCGGCGCCAAAATATTACACCCTACCTGTATCTGGCCCGCACAGCAGGAAAAAGTGCCCGTGAAACTGCTCAATACCATGCAGCCCGAAGCGGCGGGAACCACCATCATGCAGGAAGCGGGTTCGGTGGGCGTGAAGGCCATCGCCGCAAAGGACGGGATCATAGCCATCAAGATCAAGAGCAGCCGCATGTTGCTGGCCTACGGCTTCCTGCGGAAGATCTTTGAAGTGTTTGAAAAGTACCGCACCCCGATCGATATGATCACCACTTCTGAGGTGGCTGTTTCCGTTACCATCGATAACCCGGCTTATCTGAAGGAGATCGTCAAGGAGCTGGAACCCTTTGGGACCGTGGAGGTAGACCTGGACCAGACGATCGTTTCCATCGTAGGTAACGATATCGCACAAACGCAGGACATCCTCAGCAGGTTGTTTGAGTCGCTCCGGCCGGTACCGGTGCGGATGGTGAGCTACGGCGGCAGCAAGCACAACGTGTCTCTGCTGATCCCCTCCTCCCACAAGCAACAGACCCTGCAGTTGCTGAATGCCGGGTTGTTCGGATTGTGATCCGAAAGACCCGATAAGACGCCCCGATAAGACGTCCGGACATATGTTCGGGGGACGTTCGGACATATGTCCGGAGGACATCCGGACACGAGTTCCGTAAAGTGGAAGCAATTTGATCCCGCCACGGGTTAACCGGGCGGGATTTTTATTTACCCTCCTGATTAGTGATCGTAACTGATCACGCGGGTAACTTTCCAGCTACCCTCTTTTAGTTGCCAGATCATGATGTTCTTAAAAGTTCCACAGTCGTCCTTTCCATTCTCCTTGTGGCAAAACCGGTGCAGGTTCGTTTGTACGGCACCGTAACCAGGGATGGGATAGACTTCCAGGCTGCCGGGTACCAGGTCGCGCCTTAAGCCGGTGTGGCTGTTATTGGCAAATAGTTGCTGTAACTTCTGGCGGGTGACCTGGTAATTATCCAGCCCGCCCTTATCGTGGTAAAACTCCAGGTCTTCGGAAAAAAAGCTCATGGCTTTATCCAGGTTGCGCGTATTGAAGGCGTCGAAAAAAAGACTGTCGAGCCGCGCAATGGTATCATACAATTCGCGGGATGCCGGCTGGTACGGTTTTGTCTCTGCCGGTTTTACCTGGGCCGTAGCCCAAAAGGGCAGGATCAGAAGCAGGAATAGGGAGCGTTTCATGTAAATGGTTTTGCGGTTGGCAGCCGGTTATCGTTTTTGAAGGATCAGGTCCATCCCAAACATCCACTGTTTTACGTATTTCATCCACTCTACATCGGAAGTGCGATTTTTCATGCCGAAGCCATGTCCGCCCTGGTCGTACAGGTAAATATCATTGCGGACCTTGAATTTATCGAGGGCTGCTTTGAAGTTTAGGCTGTTTTCCACTTTAACGGCCTTATCATCACGTGCGTGCATGAGGAAGACCGGTGGGGTTTTCTTATTGACGTTTTCTTCTGCCGAGTAATATTTAATCTGTGCCGCAGTAGGTTCCTTTCCCAGGAGTTGCTCACGGCTTCCCTTATGCGCCAGCTCTTCGGAAAAGCTTAACACCGGGTAAGCCAGTATGGCAAAATCGGGCCGTAGGGAGGTGCCCAGCGGGTTAGCGATTTTCGGATCATCGTAATGTACGGTAGCCATGGCCGCCAGGTGACCGCCGGCGCTGAAACCC
>CBFGLD010000219.1:0-4958 GCA_965649495.1 uncultured Flavihumibacter sp.
TTAAAATCGAAAATTCACCAAATATGGGTCCAGCATTTACAAAGGCCGGAAGTGGTCGGAAAGGATTCGCAACAACTAACGTCACCTCTGATTTCTTTGCTGATTTCGATAAGGATGATGATACCGTGGTAGCCTCCCTGGACGCATGTCCGGATGTACCGGGACTGGTTGCTCTGAATGGCTGTCCCGACCAGGATGGCGACGGCATTGCTGACAAGGATGATAAGTGCCCAACGGTTCCGGGTATCGCCCGCTACCAGGGTTGCCCCATTCCCGACGGTGACGGCGATGGAGTGAATGATGAAGAAGACAAGTGTCCGACCGTGGCCGGTGTTGCCCGCTACCAGGGTTGCCCGATCCCCGACCGCGATAACGACGGGGTGAACGACGAAGAAGATCGTTGTCCGGATCTGGCCGGCCCTGCTGAAAATGGGGGCTGCCCCTTGCTGGAAGCTTCCAAGTTCAACGCCAGCGCCGTTCAGTTCGTAACCGGTAGCGCTAACCTGACTGCCGCCGCCCGCAAGGAACTGGATAAGGCTGCCCGCATCCTGAATGAACAGTATCCCCAGCTCAAAGTGGAGATCGCAGGCCATACCGACAATACCGGTAAGCCCGAACTCAACCAAACCCTCAGCGTGAAACGCGCCGAATCGGTGAAAGCTTACCTGGTGAAGAAGGGTGTTGCCGAAGACAGGCTCACCACCGCAGGTTTTGGTCCCGACCAACCAGTTGCCGACAATGGAACTGCCGCCGGTCGCGCTCAGAACCGCCGCGTTGAATTCAAGGTTAGCCAGTAATTATCTAACATAAAAAAGAGCCCGCCATTGCATAAGCATTGGAGGGCTCTTTTTTTATACCTGCTGTTAAACTACTGTATAAGTACTATTAATGTACTGTTGAAACGGTTCAAACCCTCGTAAACAGGGGCTTTAATAGTAGTTTAATAGTAGGTTAGCACTTGAAATACTGATTATTTCGGGAGTTTTTTCTTTACCTGTTCTTAATAATCATTGTCCCGGTCCTTATTCTTTTTGCCTCCAAAGATCTTACGGAAAATTCCTTTTTTCTTCTCTTCCTCCGGGGCGGTGGTTGATTTGTTGTTCTTCTTGTCGTCTTTTTTCGCCGGGTTGGCTTCTTTTAAAACCCCCTCTTCTTCTTCACTCAGCTCTGAATCTACCGGAACATTATTGGTATCGGGTTCCATCAGGTACTGGTCGGCGGCACCATTGCCCTGGTCTTCCCCTTCGGCACCGGGTGGCGGGGTCTGGTCGATGATATTCATGTAATCGTACAAAGCTTCAGCACGCATCTGTTCCGGCTGCGCAAACCGGGCGTCCTTATCGATGCCCAGGGTCTTGTCCGCATATACTTTCTGGAAAAAGGTCTCCCAGATGGGCCGCGCTGCCTGGCCACCATAGCCCAACCCGCTTTCCAGCCTTATGAAACGATCGTCCGCGCCGATCCAGGTGCCCCCCAGCAATTGCGGGGTAAATCCGATGAACCAGGCATCGGCATTATCGTTGGTGGTACCGGTTTTGCCGGCCATTTCGGCAGCACCCAGCCGCGCCCGCAGCCCCGCTGCAGTGCCGATCTCTACCGGTCCGCCCAGCATCTTAGTGGTGGTATAGGCCGAGGCTTCACTGATCACCTGGTTCATCCTGGTCTGGAAGCTCTCCAGTACATTGCCGTTCCGGTCTTCAATGCGCGTAATATAGGTTGGTTGTGTGCTGAAGCCGTGGTTGGCGAACATCGTGTACCCATACAACATTTCATACATACTGAGATCCACCGCACCCAGACTGATCGACGGATAGGGCTCCATCTTGCTCTTGATATTGATGTTGTTCAGGAACTCCACAAAGCGCTTGGGACCTATCTGTTTCATGATATAGGCCGTGGCGCAGTTCATGGAGTAGGTGAGGGCACTGGCCATACTCACCGTATTGCCCCTGCATTCCCCCTTGGCAGGCACCAGGCCGTATCCCGGGAAATTCTGGACCACGTTTTCCACCGGCGTTTCGGGAGTGAAGCCGGCTTCCTCAATGGCCTGGCAATACAGGAATGGCTTGATGGCAGATCCTACCTGCCGCTTGGTATTGATATTAACGTGGTCAAATTTGTAGGTCTTAAAATCAATTCCTCCCACCCAGGCCTTCACTTCCCCGGTTACCGGGTCCATCACCATAAAGGAAGTCTGCAGCATCTGGCGGTGGTATTTGATACTGTCCAGCGGACTCATCACCGTGTCTTTTTGCCGCCTCGAATTCCAGGCGAAGACCTTCATCGGAACTTTCTGCTTGAAACTGGCCCGGATCTCTGTGTCGGTCATGCCTTCTTCTTTCGCATTCCTCCAGCGGTCGGTATTCTTCATCGCCGCATCCAGGATGCCGTTGCGACCTTCCCACACTTTTCCTTTTTTGATGGAGGTCTGCGCATTCAGGGCTTTCTGTAATACCGGCATATGCTTGGCTACCGCCTCTTCGGCGTAGATCTGCATGCGCGGGTTGATGGTGGTATAGATGCGGAGGCCGTCTTTGTAGATATCGTACGGATCCCCGGTGGCCGGGTTGGTATTGTTCTTACACCACTCCTTGATGTCATCGCGCAGCACTTCCCGGAAATAGGGCGCCAGGCCCGTATTTTCGTCCATCCGCTTGTAATTGAGCACGATGGGCCGCAGCTTGATCTTTTTGGATTCCTCTTCGGAAATGAAATTGTTCTCGCCCATCTTGGTCAGCACATGGTTCCGGCGCATCAGGGCATTCTTCGGATTCCGGCGCGGGTTAAAGATGGTGGGACCATTCACCATGCCGATCAGCACCGCAGATTCTTCAATGTTCAGGCGGTCGGGCTCCTTGCTGAAAAACGTCAGCGAAGCATTCCGGATGCCGTACTGGTTATCGCTGAAGGGCACTACGTTCAGGTACAGCGCCAGGATCTCCTGCTTGGTAAAATTCCGTTCCAGTTTGATGGCGATGATCCATTCTTTCAGTTTCTGGATCACCCGCGCTATGGGGTTCCGCGCCCGCTCCGAGAACATGTTCAGCGCCAATTGCTGGGTGATGGTACTGCCCCCGCCTTTGCTGCCCAGGAAGGCTACGGCACGCACTACCCCCTTGCCGTCGATGCCGGAATGGTCGTAAAAGCGCTCGTCCTCCGTTGCCACCAGGGCATTGATGGCGTGTTTGGAAATATCGCTGTAGTCCACATTGCTGCGGTTGCCGCGATCCCGGAAATATTTGCCCATCAGCGTGCCATCCGCCGCATACACTTCCGTGGCCTGCAGGATGGTAGGATTTTCCAATTCACTCAGGGAGGGCAACTTGCCAAAAGCACCCATGTAGATCAAAAAAATCAGCAGGGCGAAAGCAGCAAATCCGATAAAAAAGATCTTCCAGAAAACACGGACGGTTTGTTTCATATATTTCGATGATGTCTTAGCCATATTCTTTCAAAAATTAAGCCCGATTGCGGCGTGGTGATGAAATTCGGATTAAAACTGCCCGGGAAACAGTTGCTTCAGGAAATTAAGGTATTCCGGCAGGTTCTTATTGGCGATCAGGAGGTCCATATTACTTTCGGCCACCGGCATGAAATAATATTTGTCCGGCTTCAGCCAGGGGATGATTTCCTGGGTGGCCAATTCCTTTGCCCGGCTGATATAATCCAGCGCATCCTGTTCGTTGTTCATTCCCTTGATGGCTACCAGTTTCAACTGTTCGGTCAGGGAGAAAATGACCACATTCATGGGTTGGTTGTAATATTTTTCTTTATTGTACCGGATGAAGGCATTGCGCGATTCGTTCACGTAAACCGGGTCTACATTGTTGAGCACCACCACCACAAAATGCGGCTGGGCGGCATGGCGGCTGAACATGGACGTTAATTCCGGGGCTTTTTTCTCCATCCTGCTGCTGTCGATCGTTTTCTTTTCCGGGACCACCGCTACGGGTGCGGCAGCCTTCACTTCGGGATCTTCCGGTGTGGGCGTAACCGGGAGTTCCAGCACGGTCACACTGTCTTCCGCCGGCCGTTCCACCTGCAGCCGGGTCAGGTAATCCTCGATTTCCCGGCGTCGCTTCACCACATCGATCATATTACCCGCTTTTTCTGCCAGCGCATGTTCGGGGAACTGTGCCTTCAACTGTTCCAGCTTGCGGATGGCCAGGCTGTCGGACTGCTGGCGGATATGGTAAACCGATTCGATATACAGTAATTGCGGGGTCCAGTAGTGGTTGCCGTAGAGGCTGTCGGCCACCTGTTTGGCTGCCATGGCTTCCTCAAAACGGCCGGAAAGGAACTGGTCGTAAATTGCGTCGTAGGTATTGGTGGCCTGCACAGAGCTGGCACTGTCGGTGGCCCGCACCCGGGCGGGGTCTTCTATCAGCTTCTGTTGCCGGCTGCCGGGGTACTGGTTGGCGATACGGGCCCGCAAGGCTTCGGTCCGGTCGTTGCGGCCCAGCATCCGGTAGCAGATCGCCAGGTTGTACAGGATATCGAGCTCGTTGACACTGCCGGGATAGCGCTCCAGCAGTTTTTCGTATTCCGCTGCCGCCGTTTCATAGTCTTCCAGTTGGTTCTGTGCCGCATAGGCCAGCAGGTAACCCGCCTGCAGGATACTGTCATTAGAAACCTTCAACTGTTCCGGGGTCAGTGGTATGCGGCTGCGCAGGCCTTCCAGGCTCAGGTCGTCCACCGCCGCTTCGGCACCCTCCTTTCCATCGGCAGGCTGCTCTTTGGTAAAGCCCGGCGCCACGGCCGCCGAGCTGCGCCGCCAATTGTCGGTATTGGGGCGGTCGCCCCACCTGGAGCGGAACTCTGAGAAGCCCCTCGACTTCAGGGCGTTGTTGTAAAAATAAAAATCACCGCCTCCCTGGCCGCCGAACAGGTCGGTGGGAGCGTTATTGCCCAACTGCGACTGCAGCGGAGCACCCGCCTGCCCGCCCGCGGCGTCCTCC
>CBFGLD010000220.1:0-4946 GCA_965649495.1 uncultured Flavihumibacter sp.
ATTGCAGCGCCCAAATTAACCGGTGAGATGGATTACGAGATCCTGCCCGGCAGGTTCAATGCCATGCTGCAGTATGTAGGCATTATGAAGCGCGACCGGTTCAGCCGGAACAGTGCCGGTAGTTATAGTCCCTACCAGGGCCCGGTACAACCCTATACCATCCTGAACCTGATGATGAACTACCAGGTGAATACCGCTACCTCCCTGTCGATGGGAATAGAGAACCTGCTGAACGAAGATTATTATACTGCCCGTTCCCAATATGGTGTATTCAACGATAGTTATACCAAAGGGAAGGGCGCGTCTTTTCGGTTGACCCTTAATGTGAAATGGTAAGCTTCCGATTCAGAAAGACGATCCGAAAAATACATTTGTGCCTGGGTTTACTCACGGGCACGATTGTATTTTTAGTAGCGCTGAGCGGTGCCCTGTATTGCTTTGCGCCGGAGCTGGAATTGCTGACCCAGCCGTACCGCTTCACCGGGGATGCGGGCGGGGCTGCCGGTCATGCGGGCGGGGCTGCCGGTGATGCGGTCGGGCAGCCCTTAGCACCGGACCGGCTGTTAGGCATTGCAGCTACCGAGGTTCCGGGGCGGCAGCCGGGGCGCATCTATTACCACGGTGCGGGGCGCTCTGTGGAGATCGTTTATTACAAGGATAAAAAAGCGGACAAGGCGCTTTTTCTGCACCCGCGCAGCGGGGTCCTCCTGCAGGTGAAAGACCTGCGCAAGGACCCGGTGCAGCAATTGTTTTACTTCCACCGGACCCTCTTCCTGCCCTATGGAGAAAAGATCACGGGCACGGCTACCCTGGTATTCCTGGTGATGGTGATCACGGGCATCATTCTCTGGTGGCCGCGGAATGCGGCGGCCAAAAAACAGCGGTTCAAAATCAAGTGGGGAGCATCCCCCAAAAGACTGCAATACGACCTGCACAGTGTGATTGGCTTTTATGTCAGCTGGATCGCCATCCTGTTCATTGTAACCGGCCTCAACTTCAGCTTTCCCTGGTTTGCGAAGATCGTGTACCGGGTAACGGGATCGGCAGCATCCGTGGTGGCGGAGAAAGCGCCCTTAAGTACCGTAGTATCACCCGCAGGCATAACCGATGGCAGCCTCGGTGGGGCGCTGCAACAGGTATGGCAGGTGATGCAGGCAGAGCGGGATAATTACCAGCGGTCGATCCTGGTATTGCCGGCAGACAGCAGCGCGGCCATCCTGTGGCGGGCCAACCCTGACAGGAAACAATTGTATCGCTCCGATTTCAGGTATTTCAACCGCTATGACGGCAAAGAGATCAGCGGTGACCATGTATGGGGAAGGTATACTTCGGCGCGGACCGGTTCCGATCATATCCGGCGGATGAACTACGACATCCATACGGGGGCCATTGCGGGTTTGCCGGGAAGGATCATTGCCTTTGTGGCATCGCTGCTGATCGCCAGCCTGCCCGTAACCGGCTTCCTGCTCTGGAGGAAGGCTTCACCTTAACAATACTTTACGGGGCCCGGGCTTGCAATTGCCGGGCTTATTTTCCATTTTGTGGAAGCGTTGTTGATCACCCTAAATCCTGCCCCATGTACAAACACCTGCTCACCCGTTTGCTGGTTTTGGTACTGTTCAGTTCCTGCGCCAGCAGTTCACAGCAGCCGGTACGTTCTACCGGTACCCAGTATGCGGAGAATTTGCTTCTTTCAGATTCCCTCCCCCAACCGATGATGGAACAGCCCCGTACCGAAGAAGGCGCCTTTGCGCTGGAGCCCGGATTCTATGAGGCCGATTTCAAGTCCTATTGCCTGCAGCCCGGTACTCCCGACCCCTCCCGCAACGATGCTTATTTCCAAAGCAGCCTGACGGGTCCGCGCAGCGAGATCCTCCACAGCATCCTGCGCCAATCGAAGGAGCGGCCCCACCTGGATCAACAGAATGTGCAGTTGTTGTTATGGGCGGTGGTGAGTCGCACGCCCTACCACAAACTCAGCCCCTGGGTACAGGAGACCGGCAGGGAGTTGCTCACGCCGAAACAGGTCTTTGAACTCAACGGCGGGGTGATGGGGATGGTGAAGACGGTTGCCACGATGGTACCCGCCGGCGGAAGCAGTGATATCCAAAAACTCTTTGAGCTGGGAACCAACACCTATGAAGCCTATGAGCGGATGGCAGTGCTGCGAACCGCATCCACCATACATCGTCCCGCTTTCAAACTGCACCAATGGTACCGCCACCCGGAAGGATATTATGTGCGGTATTACCCCGACGGTTACAAAAAAACAAAGATCCAGGTATATGTTCCCGAAGGCGCGGTGGGAAGCGAAGAAGGATCCGGTTATATCCGCTTTGATCCCTACAGTACTGTGATATCATCCGCCAATTCCAATGCACAACGGTTAGGCATAGGCGCACCGGTAATAGAGGTGGCGAAGTCGGTGATCCGTATCATAGGTTCCGGAAAGAAAAAAGAGCCAAAAGAAAGCAGTCCGCCAAAACCACCGGTGAAAGGAACCTGAGCAAGATCAGGGAGCGAACTGCCAGGTCACTTTAGGCCGTGGCCGCGGGGCCGGATTGTTCCGCTGCTGTACCAGCCTGCCGGCCCGTTCCACCCTTTTTTTGATCAGCTTATCCCCCAACAGTTGCTGGTAGCTCTCTTCTGTTTCATCCATCAGTTCACCGGCCAGTTCCTGGATACCGCCCCCCGCATTTGAAGAGGAGCAGAGGGCGAGTTGAGTCATCCGTTTAATATATACCGCTTTGAGCCGGTCATACCGCGCGAGGACCAGGTCGGGATCCATGTCCTGCTCCGGCATTTCGCGTATCCGCGCGGCCAGTTGGGAAAGTGTTAGCAGGAAAGCATCCTGCCCCGACTCCAGGTAATGAACGTTCCAGTGACCCTTACCGTGAGGCTCAGCCGAAACATGAAAAGGGAATTGCTGTGAGAAGAGGCACAGGGGCAGGAAGAGCGGCAAAAGCAGGATCGTCTTCATGACTATAATTTAGTTAATATTTATAAATAATTCATGCAATCGTTTTAGTGCATTTTAAAAGCGGATATAGCTTAACTTAAGCACGCAAAATCATTCCCTATATATGTCCAGCCAACAAAACCATTCCAGGCGGCGCTTCCTGCGCAACGCCGTAGGAACCATTGCAGCCTTTACGATCGTCCCCCGCCATGTGTTGGGCCGGGGTTACCTGGCCCCCAGCGATACCCTGACCAAGGGTGTTATAGGTGTGGGTGCCATGGGCCGGGGTCACTTTGAATATGCCGGAACCCGGACGGTAGCCATCTGCGATGTGGATACCCGTCATATCAAGCTGGCGCTGGATGCGCTGGGAGCAGACAAAGGCATCAAGACCTTCCGCGACTACCGCGAGCTGATCACCCTGCCGGAGGTGGATATCGTGCATATTGCCACCCCGCCGCACTGGCATGGGATCATGGCCGCCGATGCCGCCCGCGCCGGCAAGGATATCTGGTGTGAGAAACCCATGACCCGCACCATCGGTGAAGGAAAGCGGGTAGTGGAGGCCGTTAAACAGCACGGCAGGATATTCCGCCTCAATACCTGGTTCCGGTTCGAGGATAACTTTTACGGGATGAACCCCACGGTGAAGCCCATCAAGAAGCTGGTTGACAGCGGCCTGCTGGGATGGCCCCTGAAGGTGACCGTGAGCAAACATACGGGGTTCGACTGGAAGTTCTATTGGGTAGGCAAGACCGACCTGCCTGCAGAGCCGGTACCGCAGGAGCTGGATTACGAGATGTGGCTGGGGCCCGCGCCCTACAAGCCTTACAGTGCCCACCGCACCCATACCACTTTCCGCGGTTACTGGGATTACGACGGCGGGGGACTGGGTGATATGGGGCAGCATTATATCGACCCGATCCAGTATTTCCTGGGCAAGGACGAGGATTCACCCGTGCTGGTGGAGGTGGACGCCCCGCAGCAGCACGATGACGCCGTAGGCACCTGGCGCCGCATCACCTATACCTATGCCGACGGCTGCCAGATCATCCTGGACGGCGATGGCAGCATGGAAGGGGCCGCCTATATAGAAGGTCCCAAGGGCAAGCTGTTCAAAGGCTTCCAGTGTACCATCCCGGATATCCACCGCAAGCTGGCGGAATTCCCCGACCCGGCGCCGGTGACCACCAATTTCGTGGAAGCGGTCAAACAAAGGAAGCGCTTCGCCCTCAACGAGGAGAACGGCCACCGCTCCTGCACCATCGTCAATATTGGCAAGATCGCCTTACAGCTGGGGCGCACCCTGCGCTTCGACCCGGTACAGCAGGTATTCCTGAACGATGAAGGCGCCAACCGGCTGCTGAACCAGCCCATGCGCGGCCCCTGGTCCATCTGATTAGTAACCCATCCAGACAAACAAACATGAATAAGATTATAGTTTCCCTGATATTGGCCGGCGCCCTCCTCGGTACCCCGGCACTGGCACAGGACGACCAGCAACGGACCATCCCCACCCGGATAGCCGACCTGCTGGCAAAGACCCCTGCCGACGATTCTGCCCAGCTGATCCAAAATGCCCAGGCCGTTGCCGGCCTGGGAGAAGCGGGCCTCACCGAACTGGTCAAGCAATTATCCGGGCCCGGGGACGATTCCCGCCTGCACTATGCCATCAGCGGTTTCAGTTTTTATGCCACCCAGGCGGGGCGGGAGGACTGGCGGGCGATGGCCACCCGTGGCTATGGCAAGGCCCTTTCCCAACTGGCCGATGCTGCCGACCAGCAGTTCATCCTCTTCCAGTTGCAGCAGGTGGGCAAGGACGATGCGATCCCTTACCTGCAATCCTTCTTAGGCAATGAGCGGCTGGCGGATGCTGCCGCCCGTGCGCTGGCCACCATCGGCAGCGATGCCGCCCTCGAAACGTTACACGGGGCCCTGGCTTCCGCAAGCGGTAACAGCCGCCTGGCGCTGGTTCAGGCCCTGGGCT
>CBFGLD010000221.1:0-4928 GCA_965649495.1 uncultured Flavihumibacter sp.
CGATGGCCGGGGAATGGTTTCGGTGCTTAGGGTCACAGACCTGCAGGACAGGCCTAAGTTGTTTTCTACTTTCATGCTACAGCTTTTGGCTGAACTTTACGGGGCATCCCCGGAAGAGGGCGACCTGGAAAAGCCCAAGCTGGTGATATTTATTGACGAGGCACACCTCATTTTCGAGGAAGCCAGTGATGCCCTCCTGCAACAGATTGAAACCATTATCAAGCTGATACGCTCAAAGGGGATCGGTATCTTTTTCTGTACGCAAAACCCGATGGATGTTCCAAAAGACGTACTGGGACAGCTTGGACTGAAAATACAACACGCATTACGGGCTTTTACCGCCGCGGACAGGAAAGTGATCAAGCAGACCGCGGAGAATTATCCGGAAACGGAGTTTTATCAAACCGATGACCTGATCACCCAACTGGGTATCGGAGAAGCACTGGTGACCCTGCTGAATGAAAAAGGTATTCCCACCCCCTTAGTACATGCACTGATGATTTCACCCAAAAGCCGGATGGACATCCTGTCTGAGGAAGAGATTCAGGCACTTATTAGTAATAGTAAACTGGTTGCCAAATACAACCAGGCCGTGGATCCGGAGAGCGCTTATGAAATGCTCTCTGAAAAGTTGGAAGAAGCGGCCGGGCAGGCAGCCCGCGCAGCAGAGGAGAAAGAAGCTGCCCGTTCGGATCGTAGTAAAGCTGGCGGGCGCGGGCAAAAAGAAGAAAAATCGGTGCTGGAAAAAATGCTGGACAGTTCCGCCGCCCGCCAGGTGGGAAGGACCGCAGCCAATATGATCACCCGAACCCTCCTGGGGGCATTGGGAATGGGAGGTCGAAGCAGCAAAAAGCGCAGCCTTTGGTGATAAAACTCACACTGACCTCCTTGCTTTTTGGTTTAAATTGCTGAAATGCAACAATGGAGGAATTTATTGGATCGCTACCGGTTATGGTGGTATATGCTGATTGTTTTCCTATCAGTAAATACTTCGATTCGAATTGTATTGTTTTTTCTGTCCTTTTCAGTACTTTCCCTTACCCCTTTTGATTTAGTACGCACTTTCGCGTCAGGCCTGATTTACGATATAATTGCGGGCCTGTATTTTAGCCTATTCCTTTTTTTACTTATCTGGGCGCTGCCGCAACGGTTTTTACTTACAAAAAAAGGTATTGCCTTTCAGAAAATTCTATTTGGGATCCACTTCCTGGTATTGATCGTTAATGCCATCGCCGAATTGTTTTTCTGGAATGAATTTTCAGTAAGGTATAATTTCATCGCGGTGGATTACCTGATTTATACCAACGAAGTCCTGAAAAATATCCTGCAATCTTATTCCATACCTCTCCTGATTAGTGCCATTGTCATTCCAGGCAGCATTATTTGGGCAGTAGTCCGGAAAAATATCTTCACTGGCTCCTCTCCTGTGCCTTTGAAATATCGGATGCTGGCTTTAATTGCGGTGCCAGCAATATTGGTGAGTGATTTCTTCTGGGCTGGAGATGGATTGCGCGAGGTTTCTTCAAATAAAATGAATAAAGAACTGGCAGGAAATGGAATGTACCAGTTTGCCAGCGCGTTTCGTAAAAATGAAATGCCCTATACGGATTTTTATTTGAAGGAGAATGAAGATTCGGTATTCTCCAGTCTCAGGACATTACTACGCGAGCCTGGAGCTGCATATATTTCCCCGGACATTCACCACCTCGAACGTAAAATTTCCCCGGAAGGTGCTCCCAGGAAATTGAATGTAGTAATGATTACAATCGAAAGTCTAAGTGCTGAATATCTGTCGTATTTCAAGGATTACCATCATTATTATTATCCCGATTATCTGATGAAGCAGATCGGGATTGCTCCGAATCTTACGCCAAACCTGGATTCACTGGTAAAGGAAAGTTTGTTCTTCACACAGTTGTATGCATCCGGCACACGAACCGTTCGTGGTCTTGAGGCTGTTAGTACCTCTCTTCCGCCAACGCCGGGGCAGTCGGTGGTAAAGAGGCTTCCTACCCGTCAAGGGATATTTACCCTGGGCAAAGCGCTCAAAGATCAGGGTTATGATTCCCGGTATATCTATGGCGGTAATAGTTATTTCGATAATATGGGTGATTTCTTCGGAAAGAATGGGTATACCGTTGTTGACGAGAGAGATATTCCGGGCGATAGCATTCATCATGAAACTGCCTGGGGGGTATGTGATGAAGATTTGTATGCAGAAGGGCTACGTGAAATGGATAAAAGTTATGCAGCAGGTAAACTATTTTTCCATCATTTGATGACGGTTTCCAATCACCGGCCTTATACTTACCCCGATGGGAGGGTTTCTATTCCGCCCTCCATAAAAAGACGGGAAGGCGGGCTGATTTATACGGATTACGCGATAGCAAAATTTCTTAGGGAAGCAAGAATGAAACCCTGGTTCAAGAATACCATTTTCGTGATCCTGGCAGACCATTGTGCCTCCGTTGGAGGCCGCACAGATATGCCGATAAACAAGTACCACATTCCTTGCTGGATATATGCTCCTGGTTTGATAAAACCCGGCAGGTTTGAACGTCTTACCAGCCAGTTGGATATTCCACCTACCATCATGGGGTTGTTGAATCTTCCATACGAATCCAGCTTTTTCGGATATGATATTTTCCGGCTGGAACCAGGGCGTGAACGAATTTTAATGGTGAATTACCAGGATATTGCCCTGGTTAAAGATGGTAAAATGGTAGTGTTGAGTCCCCAAAAGAAAGCGAAGATGTATTTGCCTGATTTTCGCACTGGCGCTATGCAAGAGGTCACTATGGATGAACATTTGAAACAGGAGGCAATTGCGTGGTTCCAGGGGGCGTCTGCATTTTTAGAGCAAGGCAAGCACCACAATTGAAGACTCATTTTATGGAGGTGATCGTACCATTCAGGGCTACCTTGATGCGTTCCTCTGATTCCAGGATTCGTATCGATTGCCAAATCCTGCTGACATCACAATCATAGTTAAGCGAAGATTTTATGCTTTCATATGTCTGGGCATCCTGCTGTACCAGGTCCAGGATATCCCGGCTGATTTTTTCCTGCGGCACCTGCAATCTCTTCCGGTTGAGGCAATGGTCACAAATTCCGCACTCCTCCATTTTTTCATCTCCAAAATATCGTCCCACATACAGGCTCCTGCAGGTATTTCCGGTAATATAACTTTTTAGTGCCTGTATCCTCTCCAATGCCAATTCCTTCCTCTTTGATATGGCCTCCTGGTTGACCCTGATATGTTCCGCCTTCATTCTTTCCGTCAGTAAAACCAACTGCGGCTGGTCTTTTTGGGGACTGTAATCAATGATGCCATAATGATGCAGGGCCTGTAGTTCTGAGGTGACTTGCGACCTTTCTGAACGGAGTATCCGCGAAAGATATTGTTCACTAATGATAGCGGGGTAATTGAATATGCCTTCGTAATTCCGCAACAAAGCTTTCACGAGTGGCTCAAGTTTCTTGTGATCCGTTTCAAAGGTTTCCAGCCATTGCCTGTTGGTGGTGAATTGTACCCGGGAAGGCACATAAACCGATTCATTCAATGCACAATATCCTTCCGCCTGTAAGGTCTGTAAGGCACTGATTGCAGTTGCGCGGTCGAAATGAAAATTGTTGCAGAACAAGGACAGGTCAAAATCGTAGGAATTACCCTCGCCAGTACCTGTTGGTAATTGAAGGAAATCGGCAACCGACTGGTAAACTTTCCGGATGATGGCCGGGGGCGGATATTTTTTATCCAGTTGAAGGCTCAGTTCTTCCAGTTCCCTGGTGTTATAAAGCAGTACGGCATAGGATTTCTGTCCATCGCGTCCCGCCCTTCCTGCTTCCTGGTAATAATTCTCCAGGCAGTCAGGAACATCATAATGTATAACAGTGCGAACATCTGGTTTGTCGATACCCATGCCAAAAGCATTGGTACTCACCATTACCCTCACCTGGTTACCGGTCCATTGCTGCTGCCGCTCATGTCTTTCTTCCTGGGGCAGCCCCGCATGATAAAAAGTGGCGCTTATCCCGTTTTGGATAAGATGGCGGCAGAGGTCCACCGTTCGTTTCCTGCTCTTGCAATAAATGATGGCACATCCACTGACGTTGTTGAGAATCTGGGTGATTTTCCGGATTTTGTTGTCTTCTTCAAAACAACTGTACGAAAGATTCTGGCGGGCGAAAGAACCCTTAATAAGAGAAGGGTTCCTCAATTGCAATTGCTGGATGATATCTTTTTGCACCAACGGAGTGGCGGAGGCCGTAAGGGCCAGAATGGGAATTTCCGGTAGCCATTCCCGTAAGGCAGCAATTTGCAGGTAGCTGGGCCTGAAATCATAACCCCATTGCGATACACAATGGGCTTCATCAATGGCCAGCAGGTTTATGGGTAAAGAAGGAAGGAATTCACGGAATAACCGGGTCTGAAGTCTTTCGGGAGATACATACAATAATTTCAGTCGTGAATTATTGGCAAGATCCATGGTTTTCATGACCTCCCGGTATGACATCCCGGTATGAATGGCGAGAGCCGTGATTCCTTTCTGTTGCAACTGCTGTACCTGGTCTTTCATCAATGCAATAAGTGGGCTTACCACGAGGCAAATCCCTTCTGTCGCCAACGCCGGCACCTGGTAACAGATGGATTTGCCACTGCCGGTGGGAAGCAGTGCCAGGGTGTCTGTACCACTTAATGCTGAACGGATGATGTCTTCCTGGAGCGGCCGGAAGGCATCGTAACCCCAATAGTCTTTTAATATCTGGTGAAGCTTATCCAAAATGATGGGGTCAGGCTACTTTTTTGACAAATAATCTCACTGAATTGATGGCTAGTACAACATCACTCAACCCCATCAGCAGGGCTCCGAAGGTTGGTGTAAGAAAACCAAAAGCTGCAAACGGTATGGCGAGGATATTATAGG